>SBBV01000303.1 GCA_005240015.1 Candidatus Odyssella thessalonicensis
AGCCAGGACATAGGTCTCTGCAGCGTAGGAGGCCTTCGGCCCGAGAACAAAGGTCTCGATCTTGCCGACTGCCTTCTCGTCTACGCCTGCCGGAATATCCGCTATCTCCAAATTCGATATCAGCCATGTGAAATCGATCCCGCTGTTCTGAACTCCGGTCATTAGCCGATCGCGCTGCATGTAATCCAGGCGATCGGCATCGAACTGACTTGAAACCACAGCATCGTAGAGATTGCCCGGCCGTCCCTGTTTGATAACGTCGGCAACATCGTTCGCGAACCCGCTGCCCATTTCTTTCTTCAGGACAGAGCTGACCTCTCCGTCTCTGATGAGAGCATCGCTGACAATTTCATGCTGAGCCATCTTGAGCCCGAGCTCTTTTCCCACGGTCTCAAAAGCATGGCTAAACATGCCATGTCCAAGATCGTGGACTAACGATGCAGCGAGAGCGACCTGCGCCTGATGCTCGCCGAATTGGCGGTTATTTGCGGCTATATGGCGCTTAATGATGTGCATGAGCTGCCGAGCCGTGTGGAACGCGCCAAGAGAGTGCGAAAACCGAGTATGCGTTGCGCCGGGATAGACGAGTTCGGAGAAGCCCAGCTGTTTGATCCTGCGCAGTCGTTGAAATGGACGAGTCTGGATGACTCGCCACAGCACGCTTTCGAACTGGTCGGTGCCAAACTCGAACAGGTTGTGAAGCGGGTCGCGAATACGTTGCGGCTTGCCCTTGGGCATCGGTTTCCAGTTGCGGCCGCGGGCCGTACCCCTTTCGATTTGCGGATGCGTAAGTTTTGCTACTTTTGATCCTGGCTAGATATTGTGCCATGTCTGACTGTTTTCAGCTAGGGCTAGGACACGACTGAGGATAAACGCACTATATTCTTATTTTGTTCCTATTTCAATCCCTTAAGAAATCGAACTTGCTCATTCGGACGCTATGGAGGAATTGATGTATCCCCGCCGCACGCTCTTCGCATTTGCCGCCGCATCCGGGGCTGCGTTTGGGCTGCTCGCTGCAGCTATCCCCCGCACCCACGCCGTCGGCGCGGATATTCCGTTGTTCGATGCGCATGTGCATTGGAGCGAGAATGCGCATGACGAGGTGCCGCTCGAGCGCGCGCTCGCGATCCTCGACAAGGCGGGCGTGCGCATGGCGGCGGTGTCGAGCACGTCGGACGAGGCGACGGTTCGGCTCTATCGCGCCAGCCCGCAGCGCGTGGTGCCGATGCTCCGGCCCTATCGGACGCGCTCCGACATGGGCGGCTGGCACAACGATGCCGGCATGCCGGCCTATCTCGCCGAGCGCCTCGGGCTCGGCGTCCACAAGGGCATCGGCGAGTTCCACCTCTACGGCGAGGATGCCGCGACGCCGGTGATGAAGGCGATCGTCAAGCTCGCGGTCGAGCGCAACCTGATCCTGCACGCGCATTCCGATGCGCGCGCGGTCGAGATCCTGTTCCAGCACGAAGCGCGCGCGCGTGTGCTCTGGGCGCATGCCGGCTTCACCACGCCCGACAAGGTCGCCGAGATGATGGCGCGCTATCCCAATCTCTGGGTCGAGACCGCGATCCGCCACGACATCGGCCCCGGCGGCGTGCTCGCCGAGGGCTGGCGCGAGGTGTTCATCAAGTACCAGGACCGCTGGCTCGTCGGCACCGACACCTACGTCACCGCGCGCTGGCACCGCATGCCCGAGATCCTCGCCGAGACGCGCGCCTGGCTCGCGACCTTGCCGCGCGAAGTGGCGGAGAAGATGGCCTGGCGGAACGGCGCCAAGCTGTTCGGCGTGCCCGAGAGCGTCTTCACCGGCACGGCACCGGCGAAGAAGACTGAATAGGGCAGGTTCACGCGGAGCCGCGGAGTTCGCGGAGCCTCAGCGCTCGTGCCTCACCACACTCACGCGGAGCCCGGAGAAAATTTGAACCACGGAGGACACGGAGGTCACGGAGGGATTCTCTGGCGCCTTTGGCGCGCCGAAATTTCTTTCTCCGTGTCCTCCGTGTCCTCCGTGGTTCACCCCTTCTTCCGCGGCTCCGCACGCCGAGAATCGGTCTTGACAATGTTCCTAATTTGTTCTAGACCGCCGGTGGCGCAAAAATAGGGCTGGGGGATTCGAGGTTCGGCGGCATGGAACGGATCTTCCCGGTGATGACGGCGCATGGGCCGCGCTGGGATTCGTCGGCGCCGGCCGATGGACAGGCGCGTTGGCGCGCGCACGCCGATTTCATGAACGCGCTCAAGGCCGCGAACTTCGTGCTGATCGGCGGCACCTTCGAGGGCACGCCCGACATGCTCTTGATCGTGCGCGCGGCCAGCGATGACGAAGCGCGCCGGATGCAGCAGGAGCTGCGCAGCGTCGTGAGCGTGCGGCCGTTGACGCTCCGGCTCGGCGAGGACTTCGCGGAACGCTGGGTTCCCGCGCGCCCGCGCCAAAGCCAAGGAAAGCCAAGGTCGCGGCCGGAAAAAGCCAAGGAAAGCCAAGCTCGCGCGCGGCCGAAAGCCAACGAAAGCCAAGGTCGGTCGCGCAAAAAGGCCAAGGAAAGCCAAGGAAAGCCAACAAAAGCCAAGGGTTTTCGCGCAAGGGCGCAGCGCCGGGCGCCGGAGCGCGCTCCACCCTAGTTAGAAATGCATAGCCTCGCCGGGCGACCGCACGGGGTCTCGAAATATACCAATCTTTGACCACATTGCCCGATTATGGGGTGTGAGACGGATCACAGCTCAAACCCCCAAGCCTCTCGTAGAGTGACCGCCGCTCGGCTAATCTCACGCGAAAGGTGTTCAGAGATGAGGGCAAGGATGAAACGCTCCCGTTACGTGGCACTGCTTGCGATGGGCGCCAGCGCGCTGGCGCTGTCGGCCTGCGGCGAATCCGAGACGCCGGCCGGCGTCTACACCTCGGTCGATCAGTGCATCGCCGACAAGCAGTTCAGCGAGGCCGATTGCAGGAAGGCGTTCGACGTCGCCAAGGAAGAGCACAAGAAGGTGGCGCCCAAATACGCCTCCAAGACCGATTGCGAGGCCGATTTCGGCGCCGGCAAGTGCGAGACCGCGCCCTATCGCACGAGCTCGGGCGGCTCCACCTTCATGCCGCTGCTCGTCGGCTACATGATGGGCCGCTCGATGGGCGGCCAGTCGGCGTTCACGCCGCAGCCGCTCTACCGCACGCCCGGCGGCACCAATTTCCGCACCGGCGACAACCGCGTGGTGACGAACAAGACCGGCCTGCAGAGCGTGCCGCAGTCGACGACGAGCTCGGCGTTCAAGAGCACGACGACCTCGCGCGGCGGCTTCGGCCGCAGCGGCAGCGTCTACGGCAGCACGACCTCCTCGGGCCGCACCGGCTCGAGCTCCGGCGGCTGAGCCTCCTTTTCCCGTTTCGCGTGGCAGCGCGCCCGGCCCCGGCCGGGCGCGTTTTGCTATCGCGCGCCCAAGGTCTGAACCACAGAGGACACAGTGAACACGGAGGAAGAAAAAATGCGCGCCACAGGCGCGCAAAGAAAACTTCTCTGTGACCTCCGTGTCCTCTGTGGTTCAATTCTTCACTTCCCGCACGCACGGATCCGAACCATGGAACGCATCGCCGTCTCGCCCCGCCACGACTGGAAGAAGACCGCCGAAGAGCACGGCTTCGATTTCCACTCGCTCGAAGGCGATCCCTACTGGGACGAGAGCGCCTACTACAAATTCACGCTCGAGCAGATCGAGGACGAGCTCGAGACCGCGGCCGAGAACCTCGAGGAGGTCTGCTTCGACATCGTCGACCGCGTCTGCGGCTCCGAGGAGCTGATGGCGAAGCTCGCCATCCCCGACGAGTTCCGCGACTACATCGCCGACAGCTGGCGCGGCCAGGAGAAGAACCTCTACGGCCGCATGGACTTCTGCTACGACGGCAAGGGCCCGCCCAAGCTCTACGAATACAACGCCGACACGCCCACCTCGCTCTACGAAACCTCGATCTTCCAGTGGGTGTGGCTCGAGCAGGCGATGGAGCGCGGCCTCATCCCGAAGGGCTGCGACCAGTTCAATTCGCTGCACGAGAAGCTGGTGGCGGCGTTCGGCAAGCTCGGCGTCGACAGCACGCTCACCTTCGCCTGCGCGCGCGACAGCCTCGAGGACAAGGGCACGATCGAGTACCTCGCCGACTGCGCGCGCCAGGGCGGCCTCGAGACGCAGAGCCTCTACATGGACGAGATCGGCGTCGATCCCGAGGGGCACTTCACCGATCTCGACGACGTCACCATCCCGTGGCTGTTCAAGCTCTATCCCTGGGAGTGGCTGCTGCGCGAGGAGTTCGCGCGCAACATCCCCGGCAGCGGCACGCATTTCATCGAGCCGGCGTGGAAGGCGATCCTCTCCAACAAGGGCTTCCTGCCGCTGCTCTGGGAGAAGAACCGCAGCCACCCCAATCTCCTGCCCGCCTATTTCGAGGGCGATCCCGAGGCGCGCGCGCTCGGCGATTCGTTCGTCAAGAAGCCGCTCTATTCGCGCGAGGGCTGGAACGTCGAGGTAACCGTCAAAGGGGTCACGCACGCCGCCAAGGACGGCAAATACGGCGCCGAAGGCCACATCCTCCAGGCCTATCAGCCGCTGCCCGATTTCGGCGGCGTGTTCCCGATGTGCGGCGTGTGGCTGGTGGCGAGCGAGCCCGCCGGCATGTGCATCCGCGAGGACCGCAACATCGTGACCACCGACGACGCGCGCTTCATCCCGCACGTGATCCTGGACTAGCGCCCCCGTGCCGTTCGAGGCGATCGAGCTGGTGTGCGGCTGCTGCGAGCTCTGCCTTTCGCTCGCCGATACGTCGAGCCGCAAGAGGGAGGCGAAAGCGGCGCAGGCGGCACGGCCCGACGCCGCCGCGCGGGTCATGCGCGCGATCCGCGAGGAGAAGCGCGGGGTGCGCCTCGCCTTCACGAAGAACCGCGTCTCCGAGATCGAGTTCCTCGCCGGCCCCGCCGCCGGCAAGCGCGCCTCGGAGCTGCCCGACATGGAGCTGAAGCGCCTGGCGCTCGCGATGCCGAACCGCACCGCGCGCTTCGCGATCCGCCGCTATCTCCGCCACCGCAAGAAGGGCCGCGTGCCCGCGCCCGGCGAGGCGGTGATAAGACGGTAAGCAGGAGCAACCCGCCCCTACGCTTTGCGGCCCCACGCGGCCCAGCAGCGGTGCGGGACGGCGAGCGGATCGGCGGGGAAATCGCGCTTCAGCAGCGCCGCGTGCTCGGCGTCGAACTCGGCGACCTTGGCCGGCGGCAGGCTCGCGCCGACCCCGGCGCTGGCGCGGATGCGTCCGCGCCAGCCTTCGTGCGTGTAGGGCAGGTCGAGCTCGAAGCTGAACGATTCGATATCGGTGAAGCCGGCCGCGCGCAGATCCAGATACCACGGCGCATAGGGCGCCGATTTGCCGGCGCTCTTCCACGCGGGGCTGTACTTCAAGATCAGGTCCTCGGTCGCGGCAACCACGCCTTCCGGCAAGCGCAGCCAGTCGAAATGCGCCATCATCAATGTGCCGCCGGGCTTGACCAGGCGCCGCGCCTCGGCCGCCGCGCGCGGCCGGTCGAACCAGTGCCAGCACTGCCCGGCGATGATGAGATCAAAGGCGCCGCCGGGGAGTCCGGTCTGCTCCGCATTTGCCGCGATCGTGCGCAGCGCGAGGCCCGCGTCCTTGGCGCGCGCCGCCGCCTGCGCCAGCATCTCGGGCGAAGGATCGAGCGCCGTCACCGCGGCGCCGCGCGCGGCAAGGCCGAGCGCAATCGCGCCGGTGCCGGTGCCGAGATCGAGCGCCCTCGTG
>SBBV01000319.1 GCA_005240015.1 Candidatus Odyssella thessalonicensis
ATGACCTGGAGGCCGAACGCGAGGCCATCGAGGAAGCGCTGCCGCAGGCAACCTATCGCCATTGGCGTGAATACCGCGATGGCAACGAGCGCGGTCTTGAGCTCTATGAGCGGCACTATTCCGCGCACAAATACGCGGCCGGCCGCGCGCGCAAGCTCTTCGGCGGTCCCGGACAAAAGACCGTGCTGCTGACCGCCGCGGGCGACGCCCTCTTCGTCTGGCGTAAGCTCATCGACGATAGCGGGCAGCAGGGCGTCAACTGCGCCGTGTTCCGTAACGAGGGCCCGCTTCTCTCGTCCGATCTGATCCTCGAAGCGATGGCGATCGGCTGGCAGCGCTGGCCCGGCGAGCGCTTCTACACCTATGTGGACGCCGACGAGATCAAATCCACCAATCCGGGATATTGCTTCCTGCGCGCGGGGTGGCGGCGGTGCGGCGAGACGAAAGAAGGTCTGATCGTGCTCGAGGCGCTGCCCGGCGCCAAAACGATGGACGTGCCGCGCCGCACAGCTCTTGCATCGATCTATGGGACGCTTGACCTCGACGAGCGCGAGCGCCGTGTCATCGCGTTCAGCGACGGCGAGGCACAGTACTTAGCGGCCAAGCCGGTGCTCGCCGGTAGCGGCTGCAATTTCCAGCGGCATTGCCATCGCGCGATCTTTCTCGGCATCGGCTTCAAGTTCAACGACTTCATCCAGGCCTGCCACCGCATCCATCGCTTCCTGCAGGAGAAACCGGTCGAGATCGATCTGATCTACACCGAGGCCGAGCGCGAGGTGCGCCGTGCGCTCGAAACCAAGTGGCAACGGCATCGCGAGCAGGCCGATATCATGGCCGGCATCATCCGCGAGTATGGGCTCGCGCGCGAGGCGATGCAGAGGGCGCTCGCGCGCAGCATCGGCGTGGCGCGGCGCGAGGCCGCCGGCGATGCGTTCCAGCTCGTCAACAATGATTGCGTCGAAGAAACGCGGGCGATGGCGAGCGACAGCGTCGGCCTGATCGTCACCTCGATCCCGTTCTCGCATCAATACGAGTACACGCCCAGCTACAACGACTTCGGCCACACCGACGACGACGCGCATTTCTGGCGGCAGATGGATTACCTGACGCCCGATCTGCTGCGCGTGCTGCAGCCGGGCCGCGTAGCCGCGATCCACGTCAAGGACAGGATCGTCCCGGGCGGGATCAACGGCCTCGGCTTTCAGTCGGTCTCGCCGTTCTCGGATCAGTGCACCGCGCACTTCATGCGCCACGGCTTCGCGTTCCTCGGCAGGAAGACGATCGTCACGGATGTCGTGCGCGAGAACAACCAGACCTATCGCCTGGGCTGGACCGAGCAATGCAAGGACGGGAGCCGCATGGGCTGCGGCATGCCCGAGTACGTGCTGCTCTTCCGGAAGCCGCCGACGGATCGCAGCAACGGCTACGCCGATGTGCCGGTCGTGAAGGAGAAGCCGCTCTGCGACGATCACGGGGCGCCCGCGCCCTTCGACAGCAAGCGCAATTGGAAGCGCCCGGTGCCCGGCACCGGTTATTCCCGCGCGCGCTGGCAGATGGACGCGCACGGCTTCGCGCGATCCTCGGGCGATCGGCTGCTGTCGAGCCACGAGCTCAACCTGCCGCACGAGACGCTCTACAAGCTCTGGCGCGATCGCTCGATCGGCCGCGTCTACGACTTCAATGGCCATGTCGGCATCGCTGAAGAACTCGACCATCAGCAGCGCTTGCCCGCCACTTTCATGCTGTTCCCGCCGCACTCGTGGCACCCGGACGTGTGGAGCGACGTTGCGCGCATGCGCACGCTCAACGGCGCGCAATCCACGGCCGGGCGCGAGATGCACCTCTGCCCGCTGCAACTGGATTTGGTGGAGCGGCTGATCGTCCAATTCAGCATGCCCGGCGAGACCGTGTTCGATCCGTTCGGCGGGCTGATGACGGTTCCCTATCTCGCCGTAAAGCTGAAGCGCTTCGGCTTGGGCATCGAACTCAACCCCGGCTATTTCAAGGATGGCGTGGCGTATTGCGAGGCGGCCGAGCGAGAAATGCTCACGCCAACTTTGTTTGACCTGATCGAGGCCTCGGAGCCCGCTGCTTCGCAAGAAGATGCTCCGCGCGGTGCTCCGCCAGATGCTCGCGGCGCGTCATCGCCAGAAGGTTCTTCGGGTCGTCGTTCAACGAATCGCGGTCGCGATGATGGACTAGCTGGCCTTTCGGGAGCGGGCCATGACTAGCCTCCCACGCAATGACCGCGCGCAGTTTCCAGTTGTTCGGCTCGCCGACCTTCACGAAGGCGCGTGGGGCGCCGTTCTTGTCGGCGCGGATCGTCACCGTGCCGACGGGCAGGCAATGGTTTCGCGTGTGCCCGGGCTTGAACTCGGTTGCAGGCGATACGCGCCGGCCGTGCAACCCTGTCTTTGCCCACGGCTCATTGCCTGGCTGATAGACGCGGCCCGCAGCCTTCTCGCGCCGACCGTTCGAAATGCCGAGGCACCGCTTCGAACAGAAGCGGGCGCGAGCCGCTTGGTACGGCTTAAAACGAAAGGTTGTCCCGCAGATTTCACAAGGTTTTTCCATGCGCGGAGTATAGCGCCGCGATCGACGCGCGGCCAAGCGGAGGCCGCAGCATGAGCCCCGCCGAAGCCATGGCCGAAGCCCTCGCCCGCGCGAACAGGATGAGCTGCGCGGATCGCGCCGCCGCCGCGCGCGTCTGGCCCACCGATTGGGCGCCGCCGGCCGTGGTCGCATGGATCCTCGCCGATATGTGCGCGGAGACGCACGAGGCGATCTCCCAAGGCTTCGTACGCGCCAAGCCGATGCGGGGTCGACCCGAGAAGCCGGCGCCGCGCGCGGTCGACGCGATCGGTGCGCAGCCATGGACGAGCGGCGTTCCGGTGCGCCCATGCTGATGGCGCAAAGCGAGTTCAGGCGCGCCAAGCTTACGCGCCAGGAACGTGACCGCCTCGTACGGATGCTGCCGCGCTGCCCAGACGAGGTTATCAGCGCGGTGCTCAACATCCAGGTCGAGACAGTGCGACGCTATCGCTGGCAGAAGGCGATCCCGGCGCCGAAGCCCGAGGTGCCGCAGGTGCTATCAGAACCTCGGAACGCCATCGAAAACCTCGCGAAGCTGCGCGGCTTCGTCAACGCCGAGCCTGTCATCATCAATCTGATCGAAGCCTATGAGGCTGGCCGCCGCGCGCGGTCGAAATGGGGCGACGCCGCGCAATGCATCTACACCAGCGATCTCGAGCGCCAAGCCTGGAAACTCGGCCACGC
>SBBV01000609.1 GCA_005240015.1 Candidatus Odyssella thessalonicensis
GATCGAAGCGGCGGTTGAAGCCGACGAACATCGGA
This sequence comes from Candidatus Odyssella thessalonicensis, assembly GCA_005240015.1. GTDB lineage: Bacteria > Pseudomonadota > Alphaproteobacteria > Bin65 > Bin65 > SBBV01. The sequence continues at coordinate 36 of SBBV01000609.1, forward strand.
ACGGCTGCGGCCTTCACCTCGGCGAGGCGGGCGACATCGATTCGGCCGTCGTCGTGATGCGCACCGCCCAAGGCCGCCTCTGCCACATCAACAACACGCGGCGCGCGGCCTATGGCTACGACCAGCGCATCGAGGTGCACGGGGCCAAGGGGCGGCTCATCGCCGGCAACCGCACGCCGACGACGGTCGAGATCGCCGACGGCGATTCGGTGCGTGCCGACAAGCCGCTGCACTACTTCCTCGAGCGCTATGCCGAGGCCTACAGGCTCGAGCTTGCCGCCTTCATCGAGGCGCTCGTGAAGCGGCAGCCGATGCCGGTCGGGCCCGAGGACGGGCGCCGCGCGCTCGTGCTTGCCGAGGCGGCGCTTGCCTCCCATCGCGAGAACCGCCCGGTCAAGGTCTCCGAGATCGCCCGATGATCAGCCTCGATCTCAGTGGCAAGTCGGTCATCATCACCGGCGGCAGCCAAGGCGTCGGCGAAGGCATCGCGCGCGCGGCGGCGGCGGCCGGCGCGAAAGGCCTCTGCCTCCACGGCCGCAACGCCGAGCGCGGCCGCAAAGTGGCGCAAGAGCTGAGCGCCGGCGCGTGCCGGGCCGAATTCGTGGCAGGCGACCTCGGTGATCCCGCCGCCTGCCGCGCATTGGTGGCGGAAGCTGAGAAACGCCTCGGCCCGATCGACGGGCTCGTCAACGCCGCCGGTCTCACCGACCGCGGCACCATCGACGACACCAGCGTCGAGCTCTGGGACCGCCTTTTTGCCGTGAACGTGCGCGCACCTTTCATCCTTACGCAGGAACTGGTCCGTCGTTTGAAGCGCGACCGCCGGCCCGGCAGCATCGTCAACATCATCACAATGTCGAGCCACGGCGGGCAACCCTTCCTCACGGCCTACGCGACCTCGAAGGGCGCGCTGGCGACGCTGACCCGCAACAACGCCCACGCGCTCCGCGCGCACCGCATCCGCGTGAACGGCCTCAACATCGGCTGGACCGACACGCCCGGCGAGCATGCGATCCAGGCCCGCGATGGCAAGCCCGCTGACTGGCTCGCAACCGCCGAGGCGCGCCAGCCCTTCGGTCGGCTGATCAGGGCGACAGACGTCGCGACGCTCGCCGTGTATCTGCTGAGCGATGCCGCAGAGATGATGACCGGCGCATTGATCGATTTCGATCAGAATGTGATGGGCACGTACGATTGAGGAGCGGTGCGATTTGGCGACCGAGCGAATGGCCGCCGGCAAGCATCTGCGGCGCTTCCCGCCACGGGGATGCCGCCCCGTGAACTGCCGGGCAACCTACTCCGCTGTGGGCCTCGCCGTGACATTGACCCAAACGAGATTGCGGCGTTCGATCCGGATGACGACGAGGCCATACAACAACCGGAAGAAAATGGTCGGCACCACGAAGAGATCAATCGCCGCCATATCGGGAGCATGATTTCGCAATGAGGTCCGCGACGCTTGAGGCGCCTCAGCCCAAGCGCCGAAGGCGCAGCTTTTGGTGGTCGAGAAACAACAAAGCACACATGCTATCTATAAGCGCATCGCTGCAAGCCTCGCCCGTCGCTAGGTGCGCATGCATGGCGAATCCATCAAACGCCATGAATGCGAGGTGAGCAATCGAACGGCTATCGACCGCGGTACCCGGTGGCAGGCAGGCCTCGATCATGGCCGCCACCCGTGCCTCCACCTTGTGCAAAACGGCGGGCGAGTAGGGCTCGTCTCTTGCGGCCGTGGAGAGTGCCTGCATCAAGTTGTTGGCGAAGCCCTTCCCATCGGTCGGGATCTCCCGCCACAGCGCCAAGAGAATTCGACGCAGCCGCGCGCGTGGATTTGCGATGCGGGCAAGCTCGTGTTCGAGAACCGTGAGTTGCTGGTCCAGCCAGGGCTCGAACGCCGCGTAAAAAATGGCGAACTTCGAAGGAAAGTACACATAGATGTTGGCGCGCGAAGTTTTCGCGGCAGCCGCGATCGCGTTCAGCGTGGTTCCCATATAGCCTTGCTTGCGGAACAGCCGCAGCGCCGCTGCCAGGATCGAGCCGCGCACAGCGTCCTTCTTTACCTGGGCCATTCGTGCCTCTTCGCTTGGGCTACAATACCGACCGGCGTTCGGTATTGACAAGAGTATGCGATTGGCTCCTAATCTCAAGCTCACGTCACCGCACTGGCGAAAGAGGGATCGGCCGTGACGCAAGCAGCCATGCGCCCGCAGGAGCTCAATCCTGCCAAGCTCGCCACGCTTTATTGCAGGCAGTTCGAACTCTGCAAGATCAAGCGCGGCGAGACCGTCGCCGTCATCAGCGATCTCGGCACGCGCCGCGAATACGTGGCCGCCGCCTTTGCCGCCGCCGAGCATTGTGGCGCCGACATCTACGAGATGTGCGTCAATTTCGTGCCGGGCTGGACCAAGGTGGGCGTGCCCACGATCGGCCAGGTGAAAGGCACGCTCGAGGCGCTCAAGGCCGCCGACGTGATCGTGATCTTCCACGTGCCGCTCTTCAGCGCGTGGCTCAAGGAGGTGCGCGCGGCCGGCGTGCGCGTGCTCATGATCATCGACGCGCCGGATGACCTCGAGATGCTGATGTCACCGCCGGGCTTGAAGGAAGCCGTGCTCCACGCGCATCAAAGGCTCGCCAAGGCGCGCGAAGTGCGCGTTGTCAGCGACGCCGGCACCGACCTCCACTATCGCTGCGGCGAGTACCCGGTGATGAGCCAATACGGCTTCGCCGAGGAGAGGGGACGCTTTGACCATTGGGGCGCCGGCCACGTGCACACGTTTCCGAACGAAGGCAGTGCCAACGGCAAGGTCGTGTTCCAGCCCGGCGACATCGTGATCTTGCCCTATTGCCGCTACGTGCAAGACGAAGTACGGCTCGAGATCCGCGATGGCTTCATCACCAAGGTGGACGGCGGCCTCGACGCCAAGCTGATGAAGGAGTGGCTCGACGACAACAAGGCGGGCCCGGACGACCATGATCCATACGCTGTCTCGCATCTCGGCTGGGGCATGAACCCGCAGGCGCGCTGGTATGGCATCGCCCTTCACGGTGACGCTCCCGAGCGGAGTCGGGCAGCGGCGCGAGTGTTCCCCGGCAATTTTCTGTTCTCGACCGGGCCTAACACCGAGGGCGGCGGCAAGCGGCGGACGCGCGGGCACTACGACGTGCCGATGCGAGACTGCACGGTGATCCTCGACAACGAGGTCATCATCGAGAGAGGGCGCATCGTCGACGAGAAGATGCGCGTCGCCCGAGTCGCTCGCTAGGGGGTTCCCGCGCATGCGGATCGAGGGCACCTTCACTGTCGCCGCGCCGCGCGAGCGCGTCTTCGCCGAGATCACGAATCCGGCACTGATGGCCTCGTGCGTGCCCGGCTGCGAGAGTATCGAAGTCGTCGATCCCAAGACCTATCGCGCACGCGTGCTCGTCGAGGTGGGGCCGATCAAGGCGCGATTCAACCTCATCGTGGAGGTGACGGCGGAGGAGCCGCCGGCGCGCGTTCTCTCGGTCACGCGCGGCGAGGAGGGCAGCCGCGCCAGCCTGTTGAGCGCCCACAACGAGCTCATGCTTTCGCCAACCGAGGGCGGCGGCACCGCGGTGAAGTACGTCTCCGAGGTGTCGGTCACTGGCCGACTCGGCAAATTCGGTCTCGGCATGATGAAGAAAAAGGCCGAGTCGCTCGGCGCCAAATTCGCCGAGACGTTCCGCGGCAAGATCGAAGCGGCGGCTGTATCATGAGCGTGCCCGGCTACCATCGCCCGGCGACGGTGGAAGACGCGGCACGGCTCTTGGCCCAAACCGAGGGCGCGCGCTGCCTCGCCGGCGGCGCCACGCTCGTGGCGATGATGAATGCGGCGCTCGCCGAGCCGAAGGCGATCGTGAGCCTCGCCGGCATTCCTGAGCTTTCCGGGATCACCGCAGCCGACGGCGGCTTCCGCATCGGCGCCATGACGCGCCATCGCGAAACCGCAGAGGAGAGGCGGCTCACCGGCACGCTCGCGGTGGTGCGCAATGCGGCGCAGCAGATCGCGAATCCGCCCGTGCGCAACATGGGCACGATCGGCGGCGGGATCGGCGAACGCGAGGGAGCCGCCGATCGTGCC
>SBBV01000529.1 GCA_005240015.1 Candidatus Odyssella thessalonicensis
CGGCCGCCACGGCCTCGGCGTTGTAGCGCTGGTGATCGTCGGCGGCGTGCGGGTAGGGCACGTAGATCGCCGGCCGGCCGGCCACGGTGATCTCGGCCACGGTCGAGGCGCCGGCACGGCAGATGAGGAGATGGGCGTTGCCGAGCCGCGCCGGCACGTCGTCGAAGAAGCTCTTGAGCGTGGCCTTGACGCCGATCTTCGCATAGGCGGCCTCGACGCCGGCGAGATCCTCGGGCCGGCATTGCTGCGCGATGTCGAGCCGCGCGCGCAAAGACGCATCGAGCTTCGCCACCGCAGCCGGGATCACTTCGCTGAAGATGCGCGCGCCCTGGCTGCCGCCCATGATCATGAGTCGGAACGGCTCCCCGGCATTCGCGGCGCCGTAGGGCCTCTCGCGAATCTCGAGAAAGGCCGGCCGCACCGGATTGCCGACCTGCGCGACCTCGGCCGCGGTCTCGGGGATGCCGACGACCTTCGGGAACGCGATGCCGATCGCCGCCGCGCCGCGCGCGAGCTTCCGGTTGGCGAGGCCGAGATAGCCGTTCTGCTCGTGCAGCACGAGCGGCAGGCGGTAACGGCCGGCCATGAATCCGGTGGGGAACGAGGCGTAGCCGCCGAAGCCGACGACGATCTCCGCGCGCAGCTTGCGCAAGAGGCGGCTCGCCGCCCAGGCGCCGCGCGCGAGCGTGGCGATGAAGCCGACGCGCGCCAGCGGCCCGCCGCGCGAGGGCGAGGCCGAAGGGACGATGATCGATTCGATGCCGGCGATCTTCTCGGCGTAGTTCTTGCCGCGATCGTCGGTGAACACGACGACGCGGCGTCCGCGGCGCGCGAGCTCCTCGGCCAGCGCCAGCGCCGGGAACATGTGGCCGCCGGTGCCGCCGGCGGTGAGCACCGCGGGGCGCTTCGCGGCCGTGCTCGCGGCCGCGCTCATATCGCGCTCCCGGAGCGCCGGCGCGTCAGCGCCAGCACCATGCCCATGCCGAATGCGAGCGCCACGAAAGACGAGCCGCCATAGGAGATGAAGGGCAGGGTCATGCCCTTGGTCGGCATCAAGTGCAGCGCCGAGGCCATGTTGATGAAGGCCTGGAGGCCGAAGCCCACGAGCAGCGCCGTCGCCGCGAACATCACGAAGAGGTTGCCCTCGTCGAACACGCGCGCGAGGCCGCGGATCACGACCACGGCGTAGGCCGCGACGATGATGAGGCAGGCGATGAGGCCGAACTCCTCGCCGGCGACGGCGAAGATGAAATCGCTGTGCGCGTCGGGAAGCTGGGCCTTCACGGTGCCTTCGCCAGGCCCCTTGCCGAACAGGCCGCCGTTCATGAACGCGCCGAGCGAGCGATCGACCTGGTAGTTGTCGCCGCTGGTGGGATCGAGGAACAGCTTGATGCGATGGGCGACGTGCGGGATCGTGAAGTACGCGAGTGCCGCCGCCAGCGCCGCCACCACGAGCGCGCCGGCAACCCAAATGTAGGCCAGGCCGGCGAGGAACAGCTGGCTGAACCAGATCGCGAAGATCACCGCCGCCATGCCGACATCGGGCTGCTTGGCGAGCAGCGCCACGATCGCGCCGCAGACGATCGTGGCGATGATCCAGCCGGGGAAGCTCCTATCCTCGCGCCAGACCGAGAACATCCAGGCGGCGAAGATCGCGAAGCAGGGTTTCAGGAACTCCGAGGGCTGCAGCGAGAAGCCGACATGGAGCCAGCGATGGGCGCCCTTGATCTCGGGGCCGTAAAACGCCGCCGCGGCCGTGAGCGGCAGCCACACGAAGAGGAGCCCGAGCACGCCGATGCGTTTCACCCAGCGCGGCGAGAGCAGCGAGGTGCCGACCAGCACCGCGAGCCCCACGACGATGACGGCCATCTGCTGCTTCACGAAGTGGAGGCTGTCGAGCTGGATGCGCGCGGCGGCCGGGCGGCCGGCAGCGAGCGTCAGCACCGCGCCCGAGACGATGAGCAGCAGGAGGACACTGAGCGTGAGCTTGTCGACCGTCCACCACCAGCGGCCGACGATGCTCGTATCGGTGCGGGCGAGAGCGGTCGAGTTCATGCGCCGCCCCCGAGCTTCTTCACCTGCGCGCGGAAGTCGTCGCCGCGCTTCTCGAACGAGCGGTATTGGTCGAACGAGGCGCAGGCCGGCGAGAGCAGCACGACCTTGGTGTCGGATGCCCGCGCGTTGGCGCGCGCCGCGGGAACCGCCTCGGCGATCGTCCCGACGATCGTGTGCGGAACCTCGTACTTAGCGAGGAACGCCGCAATCTCCTTCGCCGCCTTGCCGACCAGGATCCCGTGCGCGATGCGCGGCAGATACGGGATGAGCGCGTCGTAGCCCACATCCTTCGACAGCCCGCCCGCGATCCAGATAACGCGCTGATAGGAGGTGAGCGCCCAGACCGTCGCCTCGGGCGAGGTCGCCTTGCTGTCGTTGACGTAGGTGACGCCGTCGATGGTCGCGACGCGCTCGAGGCGGTGCGGCAGGCTGCGGTAGGACTTCATCGCCGCCGCGATCGCCTCGGGCGCCACGCCGAGCGCGCGCGCCGCGGCATAGGCCGCCGCCGCGTTCTGCGCGTTGTGCCGGCCCGGAAGATCGGGCGCGTCCTTGAGATCGAGGACGACGCGGGGCGCATCTTCGGTGCGATCGACGAGCTTGGTGCCTTCGGAGCCGATCATGCCGCGGCCGGGCGCCTCGCGCGTGATGCGCACGACGTGCAGGCGATCCGCGATCGCGTCGGCGATGCGCCGCGTCTCGTCGTCGTCGACGCCGACGACGGCGGTCTTCCGCTTGCGATTGCCGGCGAAGATGCGCGTCTTGGCCGCGACGTATCCGGCGAAATCGCCGTGCCGGTCGATGTGGTTGGGGCTCACATTGAGCAGCACCGCCACGTCGAAAGAAATCGAGAAGGTGCGCTCGAGCTGATAGCTCGACATCTCGAGCACGTAGATGCCGTCCTTCCCGAGCGGCTCGAAATCGAGCACCGGCGGGCCGAGATTGCCGCCGACCTCGATCTTCCTGCCTGCGCTCTTCAAGATGTGCGCGATCAGCGCGGTGGTGGTGGATTTACCGTTGGTGCCGGTGATGCCGACATAGACCGCGTCCGGGCAGGCGCGGCCCAGCAAATCGACGTCGCAGACGATCGCGGCGTCTTCCTTCCTCGCGCGCTCGGCGATGGGATGCGGCTTCGGGAAGGTGTGCGGAATGCCGGGGCTGAGCACGAGCGTGTCGATGCCCGACCAATCGGTCGAAAGCAGGTCGACGATCGGCACGCCCTCGGCGGCGGCCTTGTTGCGGCCTTCGACGCCGTCGTCCCAGGCGAGCACGCGGGCCCCGCTGGCCATGAGCGCGCGCACGGTCGGCAGCCCGGCGACGCCGAGCCCCATGACCGCGATGCGCTTATGCTCATAGCCGGGGATCCGGATCATGCCTCATCTCAGTTTCAACGTGGCGAGGCCGACCAGCGCCAGCACCGCGGCGATGATCCAGAAGCGGACCACGACGGTGGACTCGGCCCAGCCTTTCTTCTCGAAGTGATGGTGGATCGGCGCCATCATGAAGACGCGCTTTCCCGTGAGCTTGAACGAGGCCACCTGCACGATCACCGACACGGTCTCGAGCACGAACAAGCCGCCCACGATCGCGAGCACGACCTCGTGCTTGATCGCGACGGCGACGGCGCCGAGCGCCCCGCCCATCGAGAGCGAGCCGGTGTCGCCCATGAACACCATGGCCGGCGGCGCGTTGAACCAGAGGAAGCCGAGCGCGGCGCCCACCAGCGCCGAGCAGAACACCGCGAGCTCGCCCGTGCCGGGCACGAACATGAGCTGCAGGTATTTCGCGAAAACCGCGTTGCCGACGAGATAGGCGATGAAGCCGAACACGCCCGCCGCGATCATCACCGGCACGATCGCGAGGCCGTCGAGCCCGTCGGTCAGGTTCACCGCGTTGGACGCGCCGACCATGACGAAGATCGCGACGACGAGATAGATAAGGCCGAAATTGATCAGCGTGTCCTTGATCAGCGGAACCGCGAGTCCGGTTGCGATCGGGAGCGTCGGGTCGACGCCGGGGCGGAACTCGGCGCCCCAGTTCAGATGCATGATCCAATAGGCGGCGATGCCGCTCACCACGATCTGTCCGAGCAGCTTGGCGCGGCTCGAAATCCCGGCTGATGAGCGCTTGGTGAGCTTCTTGTAGTCGTCGAAGAAGCCGAGGATGCCGAAACCGATGGTCACGATCATCACGGCCCAGACATAGCCGTTCGAAAGATCCATCCAGAGGAGGGTGCTGATCGTGACCGAGAGCAGGATGAGGACTCCGCCCATCGTCGGCGTGCCCTTCTTCTTGAAATGCGTCTCGGGGCCGTCGACGCGGATCGGCTGGCCCTGGGGCTGCTTGCTCCTGAGCCAGCGGATGACCGCGGGGCCGATGATCCAGCTGATGACCAGCGCGGTGATGACGGCGCCGCCGGCCCGGAACGTGAGGTATTGGAAGAGGCGGAATTCGCCGATGTATTGGGCAAGGGGAAAGAGAAGTTCGACCAGCATGGCGCGCTCCCGAAATCACTTTCCCGGTTTCGTAGGAGACGCGCGGCCCAGCGCCAAGAGGGCTTGAACGATCGGCGCCATTTTGCTGCCGAGCGAGCCTTTGACCATAACCACGTCGCCGGCGCGGATGGCCTTGACGACTTCCGGCTGGAGTGCCGCCGAGTCGGGCGCGTGCGCGGCGCGCATGGCCCTCGGCAGCGCCGCATCGAGTGCCGCCGTGTGCGGGCCGCAGGTGAACACCTGGTCGACCTTGGCGGCGACGAAGGCGGGCGCCAGCGCCGCGTGGATCGCATCGGCCTCGTCGCCGAGCTCGCGCATGTCGCCGAGCACCGCGATGCGCCGGCCGCCCGGCTCGGGCGTGGCGAGCGCCAAGGTTGCCAGCGCCGCGCGCACGGCCTCGGGGCTGGCGTTGTAGCTTTCGTCGATGAGCGTGAGCGCGCCGTTGTCGAGCGCCACCCGATGGCGCGCGCCGCGGCCCTTGGGCGGCTGCACCTGCGCCAGCGCCGCGGCCGCCTTGGCGAGGTCCGCCCCGAGCGCATGCGCGGTGGCGAGCACGGCGAGGCTGTTCGCGACCCAATGCTGGCCCGGCGAGCCGATCGTGTAGCGCAAGCGCGTGCCCAGGATGTCGGCCGTCACGGTGCTCTGCGTTGGGCCGAGATCGGCGTCGACGAGCCGCGCATGCGCGGTCTTGTGCGTGCCGAACGAGACGACGCGCGCGATGCCGGCTTTCCCGGCGGCGCGGCTGAGGCGCTCGAAGAACTCGCTGTCGCGCGGCAGCACCGCCGTGCCCCCGCTCATGCCGGTGAGGATCTCGGCCTTGGAGTCGGCGATCTCGGCCACCGACTTGAAGAAGGCGGTGTGCGCGGGCGCGATCCAGGTGATGAGCGCCACGTGCGGGCGCACGAGCCGAGCGAGCGGCGTGATCTCGCCCGGATGATTCATCCCGAGCTCGAAGATGCCGTAGACGGCGTCGCGCGGCATGCGCGCCAACGAAAGCGGCGCGCCCCAGTGATTGTTGAGGCTGCCTTCGCTCGCATGGGTCGCGGCCTGCGCCGCGAGCACGGTGCGCAGCGCCTCCTTGGTGCCGGTCTTGCCGACGCTGCCAGTGATGGCGGCGATCTTCGCCGTGGAGCGGGCGCGCGCGGCGCGGCCGAGCGCGCGCAAGCCTTCGAGCGTGTCGGCGACCTCGAGCAGCGGGCCTGCCGGCTTGGCGATGCGGCCGGTCTGGACCAGGGCCGCGGCCGCGCCGGCCTTGAAGGCAGCCGCGACGTATTGATGGCCATCCTGGCTCACGCCCTCGATCGCGCAGAAGAGATCGTCCTTGGCCAGCGTGCGCGTGTCGATCGAGACGCCGCGCGCCGCGAACG
>SBBV01000059.1 GCA_005240015.1 Candidatus Odyssella thessalonicensis
ACATTACGAGGAATCGAGATTATGAAGCAGGAAATGCTGATCAACGTGTCGCAGCCGGAAGAATGCCGGATTGCGATCGTTGAGGACGGAGTGCTGGAGGAGCTCTACATCGAGCGCACCAGCCAGGACAATTACGTGGGGAACATCTACAAGGGCCGGGTGGTTAACCTGGAGCCGAGCATTCAGGCGGCGTTCGTCGATTTTGGCGTGGGCCGCAACGGCTTTTTGCACATCAGCGACATCGAGCCGCAGTACTTCCGCCAGGGGGGCTTCGATCCGAAGAAGCCCATCGACGCTCCTAACGGCCGGCGACACGAAGAGCGAAGCGGGGCCAGCGATGCCGACCTCGTCGAGCGCGGCATCGCTGGCCCCGGCGGCGGCGGATTGCCCGAGCTCGCCCAGCACCATCAGCGCCGGCAGCGGCGGCACCGCGCCGGTGCGCCAGACCGCCGACTTGCCGCCAAGCTCTTCGGCGAGGGCCGGCGCGAACTGGAACGAGAGGCACTCGTCGCCATGCACGTGGTCGTGCGTGCAGACATATTCGGCGCCCGGCCGGCCGATCACCGCCGCGCCGGCCACCAGATCGAACGCGCGCCCCCCGCTCCGATAACCGAAGCTCCCTTTGCGCACGTAGGAAACGGAATGACGATCATGCGCCTCGACATAGGGCACGGCGCCCGGTGCCACCGTGCACCGGTAGTCGAAGACGGACATCAGCCGGTTGGCGAAGATGGTCCTGGCGGCCATGGTGCACTGATACTAAGCTGCATTGCTGGGGGGACAAGCCGGCGCGGGGGATCGGCCGGCCGTCCCCGTGTCGAGGGGGACGTTTTGCGACATGGCCGATGAAGCAGCGCCCGCCGGCGTTCCGGCGGCGATCGCTGGCGACCGGACGCTGGCGGCGCTCTGGCGCTATTGGAACGCCAAGCGCGGCACGCGCAAGATGCCGCTCCGGAAAGACATCAGCCCGATCGATATGCCGGAGCTGTTGCCCTATCTCACGCTGGTCGACCGCGTCCCCGCCGCAGGCGGCGGGGGCGAGGGCGCGTTCCGCTTTCGCCTGGTCGGCACGGCCGTGGCCGACGCCTACGGCTACGACGCCACCGGCAAGACCATCGACGAGGCGCTGAAGGAGCCGCGGCGCACGACGGCCAAGCGCCATTACGCCGCGGCCTTCGCCGGCGGCCGGCCGATGTTCAACCGCAACCACTACCGGACCGAGCGCGTGGCCGATCTTGTCGTGGCCCGCGTGGTCCTGCCGCTTGCCGACGAGGCGGGCAAACACCACGATGCTGCTGGTCGGCCATACCTTCGAGTATGACGCGGAACTGCGCGGCACTTACGGCTCCGATTTGGCCGCCTACGCCGCCAGCGACCACATCGAATATCTCGAGTGAACCCGATGGGCGGCATCGCCGCCGCCCGGCCGGATCGGCGGCGCCGGAACGACTGTCGCCGTTCCCGTCGACGCGCTACATGCCGAGGCCGGGGAGCGGCACGGTCAGGCGCACGAATCCGCCGTAAGCGAAGCCGTCCTCGAACCTCACCCGGGCGGCCGCATTGGCACTTCCGGTCGCCTGTTGCGTCGCCAGCTGGGGATTGGCGATGCCGGGGATCCGCGAATCGTAGCGGAAGGTGCCGCCGATGCTCAGGATCGCGCCGCGCAGGTCCACGCTCAAGCCGAGCGAGGCGCCGCCGCGGAAGCCCACGGCCGAATCGCGCGCGGAGACGCTGGTACTGACAAACCCGGTTTGGCCGGGTCCGCAGGGCACGGCCGCGGCGGCGGTCACCAAGGCCTCGCAATCGGTGCCCTGGAGGCGGCTGCGCACGTAAACGACGCCCGCGCTCGCGCCAGCGTTGAGCGTGAAGCCGGGGTGGAACATCCAAGCGATCGACGCCCCGACCTCGCCGCCGAACTCGGTCGAGCGCAGGCGCTCGTCGATGGCGACGTGGCGGCGAGCGTTGGCGGCGGTAAAAAGATCGCCGAAGTAGCTGTATTTGTCCGAGCTCCACCCGCCGAACACGGCGACGCGCGGGCTGAAGGTGAGATTGGGGCCGAGCGCCATGTCGGTGGCGAAGCCCAGACGAAGCTCGAACGCGTCGCGCTGAACTTTGAGAGTCTCCGCCAGTGTCGCGGGGACTCCGAGAGTACCCGCAATGAGCACGATGCCGCCAATCCCTGCAGCGGACGTGCCGTCCGTCGCGAGGAAGTCGTTCGACTTCGTTTGGGTCACCCAGCCCGTGGTGTAGCTGCCGGAGAGGAAGACGCGCGCGCGCGTGCCCAGCCACGGCGGCAGAGTGCCATCGCGCATCAAGAACCCGATCGTGCCGCCGGGCTGAACCACCTTCAACTCCGGATCGAACGACGAAACGGACAGCAGGGCCCCGCCGCTGGGGCGGAAGAAATGGAAGGTCGAATTGAAACGGGGCAGGTGCTGGATGCCGCCGCTGACGGCCGGCTGGAAGTAAATCTGGCCGACCGGCTGCGGAGCGAGAGCATTGCGCTCGTAGAGCCAGAAAGGATCGGCGCTTGCAGTGCACGGAAGCAGCGCCGCGGCTAGAATCGCGGCCACGCCAATTTGTGTCGTTTTCATTTTCTTTCCCCTCGATCGCTGCGCTGCAGTGCGCAATCCCTCAAACGCAGCGGTGCGCAACAATAAGTTAACCAAACTCGGCGAACAAGAATATTCGCGAATTCCGGTCGTGTGGTATTGGACGCGCTGCTTGCCCATCGTTTGCGCAGCCGGCATATGACACTTCATGAATGATCGGCTCGCCCTGCACGGAGAAGCTCCAGCCGCCCCACCGGCGCCGCGGCACATCGGGCTCGTCAACGCGCGCGGGGCGTGGACGCTCTACGCCAAGGAGGTGCGCCGCTTCATCAAGGTGGGGCAGCAGACGCTGATCGCGCCGGTCGTGACGACGCTGCTGTTCCTCGCGATCTTCACCTTGGCGCTGGGCGGCGAGCAGCGCACCATCGCCGGCATGCCGTTCGACCAGTTCCTGGCGCCCGGCCTCGTGATGATGGCGAT
>SBBV01000137.1 GCA_005240015.1 Candidatus Odyssella thessalonicensis
GCCCCCACCCGACCTCCCCCGCGGCGCGGCGGAGAAGATAATCACCCCCGCTCCCGCAGCAACCGCTGCTGCTGCTTGCTCCACTCGCGCCGCTTCTCGGTTTCGCGCTTGTCGTATTGCTTCTTGCCGCGCGCGAGGCCGAGCTCGACCTTGGCGATGCCGCGCGGGTTGAAATAGACCGAGAGCGGCACCAGCGTGATCCCCTCGCGCTGCACGGCGCCGATGAGCTTGTTGATCTCGCGCTTCTTCAGCAGCAGCTTGCGCGCGCGCTTCTCCTCGTGATGCGAGTAGCCGCCCGAATCGTATTCGGGGATGTTCATGTTGTAGAGCCAGATCTCGCCCGCCTTGTCGGAGGCGTAGGCGTCGCCGATGCTGGCCTTGCCCTGGCGCAGCGACTTCACCTCGGTGCCGGCGAGCATGATGCCGGCCTCGAGCACCTCGTCGATGAAGTAATTGTGCCGCGCCTTCCGGTTCTGCGCCGCGATCTTGCGCTCCGGGTTACTCTTCTTGGCCATCACCGCGTACCCATTGATTCATCGTCATTCTGAGGCCGCTCTTGCGGCCGAAGAATCTCTTGCCACGGAAGGTGCGGCGTCGACCCTGCGCATCATCGGCGAGAGATGCTTCGCGCCCAAGGGGCGCTCAGCATGACGGTTTGGATGGGCCTGCCTACTCCGCCGCGGCGGCTTTCTTCGCCGGTAGCAGGCCGACATGCTCCATCGCCGCGCGGACGCGCTTCTGCGCGTTCTCGGAGGCGTTGATCATCGGCAGCCGCACGTCGGGCGAGCAGAGGCCGAGCTGGCTCGCCGCCCACTTCACCGGCGCCGGGCTCGTCTCGCAAAAGAGGGCCTCGTGCAGCGGCATCAGCAGCTCGTTGAGCTTCTTCGCCGCCGCGAAATCGCCCTTGTGCCAGGCCTTGTGCATGTCGGCGCAGAGCCGCGGCGCGATGTTGGCGGTCACCGAGATGCAGCCATTGCCGCTTTGCGCCAGGGTGGCCAGCGCCACGCCGTCGTCGCCCGAGAGGATCGAGAAGTCGGGCCCGCAGGCGAGCCGCGTCTTCAAGGGGCGCGTGAGGTCGCCGGTCGCGTCCTTGACGCCGACGATGCGCGGCAGCTTGGCGAGGCGCGCCATCGTCTCGACCGTCATGTCGATCACGCAGCGCGGCGGGATGTTGTAGATGACGATCGGCAGCTCGACCGCATCGTGCAGCGCCTTGTAGTGCTGGTAGAGGCCTTCCTGAGTCGGCTTGTTGTAGTAGGGGGTCACCACCAGCTGCGCGTCGGCGCCGGCCTTCTTGGCATGCTTGGCGAAGTCGATCGCCTCCTCGGTATTGTTGGAGCCGGTGCCGGCGATGACCGGCACGCGCTTCTTCGCGGCCTCGACGCAGAGGGCGACGACCTCCTTGTGCTCCTCGTGCGAGAGCGTCGGCGATTCGCCGGTGGTGCCGACGGGCACGAGGGCCGAGGTGCCTTCCTTGATCTGCCAATCGACGAGGCGCCGGAACGCGTCGCGGTCGACCTTGCCGTTCTTGAACGGCGTGATGAGAGCCGTGATCGAGCCTTGGAACATGGCGCTGTCTCGGATCATTCTTGTTTGAACATAACAGTTTAGCCGCGCGGCACGGGGGCGGCAAGGCAGGCCCGCCGCGAGGTGCGGCGGCGGCCCATGGTAAAGAAACGCCGCTCGGCCGGTTTCGCTCGCCAATTCGTTCGTTGACGCGGGCGGCTTGCCCAAGCGAATTTCGCCACGTGCCGCGCGCCTGCCCCTCCTCCCCGTCCGAGCTGCTTGCGCCTTGGAGGCGCGCGCGCGGGCTTGCGTGCGCCGTTCTGCTGACCGTTGCATTCGCCGGGACATCCGCGCGCGCCGAGACGGCAGCGGCCGATTTGAAGCCGGCGCGGGATGTCGTGGCGGCGGTCGCGAAGCGCGATTTCGCACAGGCGCGCGCGCTGCTGGCCGAGGTCAAGGACCCGCTCCACGCCAAGGCGCTGCGCTGGCGCCTCGCCCAGATCAAAGAGGTCCCGTTCGGCTTCGGCGAGCTCGCCGAGATTCACCGCGCCGTCAAGTCCTGGCCCGGTGCTGCGCGCATCGCCGAGCGTGCCGAGGAGGCGATCGGCGCCAGCGATGCGCCCGAAAGCGTGATCGCGTGGTTCAAGGAAACGCCGCCGCGCGGGCACAAGGGTTGGTCCGCCTACATCGACGCGCTGGCACGCGCCGGCAAGGGCGAGGACGCGCGCGACGCCGCGCGGCGTGCCTGGGCGAGCGCGCTCATGCCGCCCAACGACGAGGCCGCCTTCCATCGCCACTTCGGCAAATACCTTTCGCCCGAGGACGATCGCCTGCGCATCCTCCGGCTCCTGCGCGAGCGGCGCACGGCGCAGGCACAGGCGCTGTGGGCGCGCGCGATCCTTCCCGCCGAGGACAAGGCGGCGGTGGCGCTCCGCATCGTGATGCAGACGCGCGCAGCGGCGCCGGCCGAGATCGAGGCGCAAATCGCGAAGCTGCCCGAGGCGATCCGCGACGAAGCCGATTTCCGCTTCGAGCAGCTGAGCTGGAACCGGCGCGCCGAGCGCTTCGAGGCGGCCGGCAAGCTGCTCGAAGGCCAGCCGCCGGCGGACGGCGAGGCGCGGCGCTGGCGGGCCGAGGGCGGGCTGGTGGTGCGCGAGCTGGTCGCGGCTGACAAGCACGATGCCGCCTATCGCGCCGCCGCCGCGCTCGCCGGTGCCGCCGGCGAGACCTGGGCGAGCATGGAGTTCCTTGCCGGCTGGATCGCGCTGCGCAAGCTTGAGAAGCCGGCCGAGGCGCTTCCGCATTTCGCGCGCCTTTACGAGAAATCCGGCGCCGCCATCACGCGGGCGCGCGGCGCCTATTGGGCGGCGCGCGCCGCCGCCGCCAGGGGCGACAAGGACGCGGCGCAGACCTGGTACATCCACGCCGCGGGCTTTCCGCACGTCTTCTACGGCCAGATCGCCATCGCCGCACTGGGGCGCGACCGCCTCGTGCTGCCGGCGGACGAGTTCGCTCCCGAGGAAACGCACCGCGCGCTCGCCGAGGAAGAGCTGGCGCGCGTGGCGGCATTCTTCGCTGCGCTCGACGACATCGAGCCCGCGCACGCGCTGCTGCTCGAGCTCGCGATGGCCGCGAACGAGGCGCGGCGCTGGGCCGCCGTCGCCGACTACGCCGCGAATGGCGTGAAGCGCCGCGAGGTGGCGGTTCGCGCGGCGCGCCGCGCCGCGATCAGGAGCGTTCCGCTGATCGCGCTGGGCTTCCCGACGCTCGACCTGCCCCCCGACAGCAAGGTCGAGCCCGCCCTTGCATTTGCCATCATCCGCCAGGAGAGCGAGTTCTACCTCGCGGC
>SBBV01000490.1 GCA_005240015.1 Candidatus Odyssella thessalonicensis
AGCGTCGTCGTGATCGCGCGGCCCTATCCGGCGACGCTCGCGCGCCTCGCCGCCTGGATGAAGACCTTCGAGAACAAGTCGCTGGTGGCGGCGCCGGTGAGCGCGGTCGCCAAGGGAGGCTCGTGATCGCCACCCGCGGTGGCGCCCGCACGCGGCACGTCCTGACGCGGAGCGTCCCGCGCACGCGGCGCGTCTCGCCGCCGGTCGGCTACCGCCGCGGGGTGGGCGTGATGCTGTTCGACCGCGAGGGCAGAATCTTCGTCGCCAAGCGGCGCGACACGCCGGGCGACGCCTGGCAGATGCCGCAAGGCGGCATCGATCTGAACGAGGAGCCGCGCGCCGCGGCGCTGCGCGAGCTCGAGGAGGAGATCGGCACCGCCAACGCCGAGATCGTGGCCGAGACCCGCAACTGGCTCATCTACGATCTTCCCGACGAGCTGATCGGCAAGGTGTGGGGCGGGCGCTATCGCGGCCAGGCGCAGAAATGGTTCGCCGCGCGCTTCCTCGGCGCCGACGCCGAGATCGACATCGTCAAGCACGACCATCCGGAATTCTCCGAATGGAAGTGGGTGCCGCTCGAGCAGCTGCCCGAGCTCATCATCGGCTTCAAGCGCGAGCTCTACACGCAGCTCGTCGCCGAGCTGGGCCCCAAGGTGAAAGCGGCGTTGCAGGCGTAGCCTCAACGTCAATGGCGCAGGGGCGGGGCCCCGCCCGGATCGCCGCCGCTAAATCATCGAACGCATCCCGCGCGGCCACGCCGGCGGGCGGGTCGGGGACCCGCCCCTACGCGATCTTCCGATTCGGAGCCTGTCGGCGCTACGCCGCCGCGGCTTTGAGCTCGCGCGAGGTGAAGCGGCGCACGCGCCAGTGCACGAGGCGGTGGACGACGCTCGCCACCGCGCGGTTGAGCCAGCCATGCGGCCTCAAGCCCACCGCCTTGAAGATCATCGCGAAGGCGCGCTCGACGTGGCGGTAGCGGTAGTAGCAGAAGGTCCGCCGCGCATAGCGCTCGACATAGGTGCGGCGGTGATAGGGCCCGTCGTGGCGGTGATTGGCCGAGTAGTAGGCGTAGGCGAGCTCGTCGTCCTCGGTCTCGGCGGCGCGGCCGAACGCGACGCGCAGGCGCCGCAGGACGCCGAGCTTCTCGCGCGCGTGGTAGCGCTTCAGATGCGTGTAGAAGAGCTTGTAGTGGCGGAACTCGTCGGCCGCGATGTGCTGGCAGATCTGCTTCAGCACCGGCTCCTCAGCCGCCTGGGCGAGGGCCGAATACATCGACGAGGTGCCGACCTCGACCACGCAGCGCGCCACCCATTCGCCGGTGCGCGAGCCGCGCACCGATTCCGTGGCGTCGAGCGGCAGCTTGATCTCGGCGATGAAATGCTGGAACGCGCCCTCGAAGTCGAAGCTGGGGTCGGCCAGCTGCGCCCAGCGTCCGAGCGCCATGCCGTGCTGGACCTCCTCAGCGGCCCATTGCTGCGTGGTGCGCAGCACCTCGGGATCGTCGCTGAAGACACTGCAGAGATAGGCGGCGTAGTCGCGCGCGTTCCGCTCGACCAGGCTGGCCGCCTTCACGACCTTCAGCAATTCGGGATCGACCTTCGCGGGGTCGAACTCTTCCCAGCGGATGTCTTGGAGTGTCCAGTGTCCCATGACTGTCCCCCCACGGCACTGTCGGACGTTTCACCGCCCGACTTGTTGCGCCAAGCCGGCGAGGCACATCTTCACGCGAGCGTTACCAAAATGAGGCGTCCCGTCGGCCCTGTCTAGAGGGAGAGAAGTAATTGATAGGCTGTGGAAAAATGGGATATCCGCCGGGACGCGCGGCCGCGCCTTTTGCGGACGGACACTAGGGGAAACTGCCGTCGGGCAGCGCGGCTGCGACAGCGCTAGATCAGCCGGCTGCGGCGCGCATCGCCTGGCGCACCTTGATGCGCTTGGCGATCGCCGCCTTCTCCTCGTCGGTCTTGGCGTCGGCGAGATCTTCGCCGAGATCCTTCAATTCCTGATCGACGGCGGAAGCATCGATGTCACCGACCGGCAGCGCCTCCTCGGCGAGCACCGTGCAGCGCTCGGGTGTCACCTCGGCGAAGCCCCCGGCGACGAAGATGCGCTCCTTCACCTCGCGGCCTTCGAAGACGCGGATCACGCCAGGGCGCAAGGTCGAGATCAGCGGCGCATGGCGCGGCAGCACGCCGAAATCGCCCTCGCTGCCGGGGACGACGACCATGTCGACCAGGTCCGACAGCAGGAGCCGCTCGGGCGACACCAGCTCGAACTCGACCTTATCCGAGGCCATGCGCTTTTTTCCTTCCACGCCCGCGCCGCGCCGTGATTACGCGGCTTCCGCCGCGATCTGCTTGGCCTTCTCGACCGCGGTCTCGATCGTGCCGACCATGTAGAAGGCCTGCTCGGGCAGGTGGTCGTACTGGCCCTCGACGATGCCCTTGAAACCCTTGATCGTGTCTTCGAGCTTCACCTGCACGCCGGGGCGGCCGGTGAAGACCTGCGCCACGTCGAAGGGCTGCGAGAGGAAGCGCTGGATCTTGCGCGCGCGCGCCACCACCAGCTTGTCCTCTTCGGAGAGCTCGTCCATGCCGAGGATCGCGATGATGTCCTGCAGCGACTTGTAGGTCTGCAGCACGCGCTGCACCTCGCGCGCGACCTTGTAGTGCTCCTCGCCGATGATGCGCGGATCGAGCATGCGCGAGGTCGAGTCGAGCGGGTCGACCGCGGGATAGATGCCGAGCTCGGCGATCTGGCGCGAGAGCACGGTGGTGGCGTCCAGGTGCGCGAACGAGGTCGCCGGCGCCGGGTCGGTCAGGTCGTCGGCGGGCACGTAGATGGCCTGCACCGAGGTGATCGAGCCCTTCTTGGTCGAGGTGATGCGCTCCTGGAGGGCGCCCATGTCGGTGGCGAGCGTCGGCTGATAGCCGACCGCCGACGGGATGCGGCCCAAGAGCGCCGACACTTCCGAGCCCGCCTGCGTGAAGCGAAAGATGTTGTCGACGAAGAACAGCACGTCCTGGCCTTCTTCGTCGCGGAAATATTCGGCGAGCGTGAGCCCCGTGAGGCCGACGCGCGCGCGGGCGCCCGGCGGCTCGTTCATCTGGCCGTAGCAGAGCGCCACCTTGGAGCCCGTCGTCGAGCCGTCCTGGTTCAGCTTGATGACGCCCGACTCGATCATCTCGTGATAGAGGTCGTTGCCCTCGCGCGTGCGCTCGCCGACGCCGGCGAACACCGAGTAGCCCCCGTGCGTCTTCGCGATGTTGTTGATCAGCTCCATGATGATGACGGTCTTGCCGACGCCGGCGCCGCCGAAGAGGCCGATCTTGCCGCCCTTGGCGTAGGGGGCGAGCAGGTCGATGACCTTGATGCCGGTGACGAGCATCTCGTCTGCCGTCGACTGGTCGGTCATGATCGGCGCCTGCTTGTGGATCGGCGACGATTTCTTGGCCTTGACCGGCCCGCGCTCGTCGACCGGATCGCCGACGACGTTGACGATGCGCCCCAAGGTCTCGGGGCCGACCGGCGTCAGGATCGGGCCGCCGCTGTCGACCACCTTCTGCCCGCGCACGAGGCCGTCGGTCGTGTCCATCGCGACGCAGCGGAGGGTCGATTCGCCGAGATGCTGCGCCACCTCGAGCACCAGCTGCTTGCCCTGGTTCTCGGCATGCAGCGCGTTGAGGATCTCCGGCAGCTCGCCCTCGAACTGCACGTCGACCACGGCGCCCAGCACCTGGGTGATCCGACCGACGCTATTCTTTGCCATTGTCCGCTCCGTCTCTTTCTTTTGCTCAGAGGGCCTCGGCGCCCGAGATGATTTCGATCAGTTCCTTGGTGATCATGGCCTGGCGCGTGCGGTTGTAGGTGAGCGTCAGCTTCCTGATCATCTCGCCCGCGTTGCGCGTGGCGTTGTCCATCGCCGTCATGCGCGCGCCGTGCTCGGAGGCGTTGCTTTCGAGCAGCGCCGCGAAGATCTGGATCGAGAGATTGCGCGGCAGCAGCTCGGCGAGGATCTCCTTCTCGTCGGGCTCGTATTCGTAGGCGGCGCGCGCCCCCTCGCCCGCCGCCGCCTCTTTCGGCTCCTCGCCCGGCGCGAACGGGATGAGCTGGAGATCGGTCGGGATCTGGCTCATCGCCGACTTGAACTTGTTGTAGACGACGGTGGCGACGTCGAACTCGCCCTTGGCGAACAGCGCCGCGATCTTGCCGGCGATCGCATCTGCCTCGCCGAAGCGGAGCTGCTTCCGGCCCACCTCGGACACCGTCTCGACGATGGCGCTGCTGTAGTCGCGGCGGAGGTTGTCGCGGCCCTTCTTGCCGACGCAGAGGAACCTCACGGTCTTGCCCTCGTCGCGCAGGCGCCGCGCCAGCTGGCGCACGCGCCGCGTGATCGACGAGTTGAACGCGCCGCAGAGGCCGCGGTCCGAGGTGATGACGACGATGAGCTGCGTCTGGTCCTTGCCGGTGCCCGCGAGCAGCGCGGGTGCTCCGGCCTGGCCCTTCATGCTCCTGGCGAGCGAGCCGAGCATGCGGCCCATGCGCTCGGCATAGGGCCGCGCCGCCTCGGCCGCCTCCTGCGCGCGCTTCAGCTTCGCCCCCGCCACCATCTTCATGGCCGAGGTGATCTTGCGCGTGTTCTGCACGCTGGCCCTGCGGTTGCGCAGGTCTTTGAGGCTCGCCATGGCCCGCTCTTCCCCTGCCGACGTCCTTAGGCGAAGCCCTTGGCGAAATCGCGCAGGAACTCGGTGAGCTTCTTCTCGGTCTCGGCCTTCACCTCGCGATCGTTGCGGATCGCGGTGAGAATGTCGGTGCCCTTGTCGCGGATCGCCGAACGCAGCT
>SBBV01000101.1 GCA_005240015.1 Candidatus Odyssella thessalonicensis
GCACGGATCCGGAGCGTTTGCGCCGGCGTGCGAAGCCAAGGAAAGCCAATAAAAGCCAACCTGCACCTTGGCTTTTGCCGTGCCGATCCTTGGCTTTTATTGGCTTTTCGCGCACGGAAAAGCCAAGCAAAGCCAACAAAAGCCAAGGAAAGCGGAGGGGCGTCGCAATGGGCATTCGTCCGGCGCGTTCCTTGCGCTAGGAAGGCGCCGTCGATCGATGGAGCCTCGAGCATGGACCCCAATGTGAAGAAGACCGCGCTGCGCATGATCCCCTACGGCATCTATGTACTGACCGCGGAGGCGGCGGATGGGCGCGTGGCCGCGGCGACGGTGAATTTCGTGACCCAGACCTCGTTCAACCCGCCGCTCGTGGTCGTGGCGCTCAAGGCCGATTCCGGATCCTACGCGCTGGTCAAGGAAACCAAGACGTTCGCGCTCAACATGCTGGGGAAGGGCCAGCAAGGCGCCGCCTTCGCGTTCTTCAAGCCGGCCGAGAAGCAGGGCGACAAGATCGGCGGCGAGGCCTATCGCAAGGGCGCCTCGGGCGCGCCGATCCTGTTGAGCGCGCCGGCCAGCGTCGAGTGCAAGGTGGTCGAGATCGTCCAGCGCGGCGATCACCACATCGTCGTGGGGGAAGTGATCGAGGCCGGCCTCGCCAAGCCGCCCCAGGGCCGGCCGGATCAGGCGATCCTCGCGATGGCCGATCTCGGCGCCAACGTGTTCTACGGCGGCTGAGGCGCTCGGGCGCTGGTCATGCAGGCGCCGTCCTCCTTGCGGTACCAGCGCTTGACGGCGGCCCAGGCGATAGGGCGTCGGCGGCGTCCCGCTTATCGCGCTTTCGTATCGCTACCAGGGCGCGGCGGCATCGACCTGCGTCAAGGCGAAAGCGCGGCCGCAGCGCGATGCGACACAGGCAATGGCATGAGGAACGGATGAGCTCGCTCGCCCCCTATTTCGCGGTCTTCGCGACGGTGTTTCTCGCCGAGCTCGGCGACAAGACGCAGCTCGCGACGCTGCTGTTCGCGTCGGAGGAGAAGCAGAACGTCTGGCTCGTGTTCGCCGCCGCGGCGGGCGCGCTCGTGGCCTCGACGGCGCTCGCGGTCGCGGTCGGCGCCGCCGCGCAGCGCTTCATCCAAGGCGCGCCGTTGAAGCTCGTTGCCGGCATCGCGTTCCTCGCGATCGGCGCCTGGACGATCTGGGGCCACTTCCGGCCCGCGTAGGACCGATCAGCCCCAGACCTTGAAGATCGGATCGTCCTCGGCGGCGATGGCGCGGTCGAGCTGGGCGAGCGTGGCGGCGCGGAGCTGGGCCTTGATCGCGGTGTAGCCGTGCAGCGCGGCGAGCTCGCGCGCCCGCTCGCGGGCACGGGCGAGCACGCGGTCGAGCGGCACGACCTCGTCGATGAAGCCCGATGCGAGCGCGCCCTTGGGGTCGTAGACGCGGCCAAGCAGCGCAAGGTCGCGCCGCGCCGCGCCGGCCACGCTGTCGCCGACGACGAGCAGCGGGCCGAGCGGGAACGGGATGCCGACATTGACCTCGCTCAGCGCGAGCTTGGCCGGAACGTCCGCCGCGATGCGGACGTCGCAGGCCAGCGCCAGGATGAGCCCGCCCGCCATCGCGTGGCCGTTGACCGCGGCCACGACCGGGCATGGCAGGCCGTAGAGGAACCGCACCATGCGGTTGATCGCGACCACCAGCTTGCGCCGCTCGGCCGGCGCGTAGCCGGGCACCACTTTCAGATCGAGGCCGGCCGAGAACGTGGTGCCGGTCCCCGTCAGCACCAGCGCCTTGGGCGGCGCGCGCTCGAGCCCGCGCGCGAGCACGCCGAGCTCGTCGCACACCGCGAGATCCATCGCGTTGACCGGCGGACGATCGAAGCGAACGAGTGCGACGCCGTCCGCATCCTCGCGCTTGAACGCAGCCATGGCTCAGCGCTTCTTCGCGAGCTTCCGCTTGGCTTTCGCTTTGGGCTTGGCCGACGTCTTGGCCGGCTTGGCGCCGGCCTTGGCCGCCGGGCGGGCCGCCGAGCGGATCTCCGGCGGACGCGCCTTCTTCTTGCTCTTGTCGGCCGCGTCGCGTGCGGTCTCGAGCGCCTCGCGCACGAGGGCAGCACCCTTCACCATCGAGACCATCTTGCCGTAGGCGACCTCGCGCGGGAGGTACTTCATCCCGCAGTCGGGCGCCACGATGATGCGCTCGGGCGGGCAATGCGGGAACGCGCGCGTGATGCGCGCCGCCACGACCTCCGGCGTCTCCACCGCCATGTTGTCGAGATCGATGACGCCGAGCACGATCGTCTTGTCGGGCAGCTTCTCCAGCACCGTCGTGTCGAGATTGGACTGCGCGGTCTCGATCGAGACCTGATGCACGCGGCACTGCTGGAACTCGGGCAGAAACGAATAGCCCTCGGGCCGCGTGTGGATGATGGCGGCGTAGCCGAAGCAGATGTGCACGGCAGTCGTGCCCTCGACGCCGGCGAGGGCGGCCTCGAGCGCCGCTAGGCCGTATTCGCGCGCCGCCTGCGGCCGCGCCTGCATGTAGGGCTCATCGATCTGCACCACGTCGGCGCCGGCCGCGAACAGGTCCTTGATTTCCTCGTTGACCGCCTTGGCGTAGTCGAGCGCCGCGTCGGCGACGTTGCGGTAATAATCGTTCTGTGCCTGCTGGCTCATCGTGAAGGGCCCCGGCACCGTCATCTTGATCATGCGCGTGGTGTTGCGGCGCAGGAACTCGGTGTCGCGCACCTGGACCGGATATTTCCGCCGGATCTTGCCGGCGATGCGCGGCACCGGATTGGGATGGCCCGAGCGGTCGAGCGCGGTGCCGGGATTGTCGATGTCGATCCCTTCGAGCGCGGTCGCGAAGCGGTTGGAATAGCTCTCGCGGCGCATCTCGCCATCGGTGATGATGTCGAGGCCGGCGCGCTCCTGGTCGCGGATGGCGACGATGGTGGCGTCGTCCTGCGCCTCCTCGAGAAAGCGCGGATCGATGCGCCACAGCTCCTTGGCGCGCACGCGCGGCGGAAACCGGCCGCGCAGGTTGTCGCGGTCCACGAGCCAGTCCGGCTGCGGATAGGAGCCCACGAGCGAGGTGGGCAGGAGAGCGTGGAGCGGCTGCGGCATCGTCGTTCCTCCCGAGCGTTCTGCGTGTCTCGTGCCGCGGGCACAATGGCGATCTACCGAATGCTTCGCAACCGCAATGCTTGGAGAGCGGCGGCGATGCGGATGTCGCCGTCGCCGCCGCATGCCGGACCGATCGCGCGACGAGGTTGCCGAGCGTGAGCGCGCCCGCGCGAGCTTGCGATTGTGCTCGGCGTCGGCGGGCCTGTATTCTGGACGCAACACGGCCGTCTTGCGCCGGTTACAGGGAGGATACTATGCCGCGCTTCTTCCACGCCTTCGCGGCCGCGATGTTCGCCGCTGCGTTCGCCGTTCCCGCGCATGCCCAGCAGTTCGGCATCGGCACGATGGGGCAGGGCACCGCCGGCTACTCGATGGCCGCGGCGATCGCCAAGGTGCTGGCCGACAAGGCCAAGCTCAATGTGCGCATCCAGCCGGCCGGCGGCACGAGCCAGTACGTGCCGCTGATCGACAGCGGCGAGCTCGATTTCGGCGTGGTCAACATCATCGAGGCCAAGGAGGCGCTCACCGGCACCGGCGCGTTCCAGGGCAAGAAGCAGGCCAACATCCGCATGGCCGCGGTGCTCTATCCGTTCCTGAACGGCATCTTCGTGCGCAAGGATTCGCCGCGGAAGACGATGGCGGACCTGAGGGGCGCCGCGATCTCCTACGGCTACACGTCGCAGGTCACGCTGAAGGCGATCACCGATGCCTATCTCGCCAATGCCGGGCTCAGCATCGCCGACGTGAAGCAGGTGCTGGTGCCGAACGTGCTGCGCGGCGCCGACGAGTTCGTGGCCGGGCGCGCCGACGCCACCTTGTTCGCGATCGGCGCCGGCAAGGTGGCCGAGGTGAACGCGTCGGTCGGCGGCATCCGCTTCCTGCAGCTCGACGATTCGCCCGCCGCGGTCGCACGCATGCAGAAGGTGCTGCCCGAGGCGTACGTGACCACCGTCAACCCGTCGCCGGCCTTCGCCGGAATCACCGAGCCGACCAAGACCATGGTCTACGATTACGTCTTCCTCGCCGGGAAGCACGTGAAGAACGAGGTCGTAGCGCAGGTCGTCGCCACGCTCGCGGAGAACAAGGAAGCGCTGGTCGCGAATTTCGGCGCGTTCCGCGGCTTCGATGCGGCCAAGATGGCGAAGAAGCTGCCGGTCGAATACCACCCGGGCGCGATCGAGGCCTATACCAAGCGCGGTCACTGGCCGCCGAAGCAATAACCGGCTAGCGCGGCGGGCAGCGCGGTGAGCGAGATGGCCGAAGCGGCGGCGCCGGCTCCGGCGCC
>SBBV01000428.1 GCA_005240015.1 Candidatus Odyssella thessalonicensis
ACGCGCTTGTAGCACTCAGCGACATCGCGCGCGGCTATCCCGTCGCGGTGATTGCGGGGAACCGCATCACAGCGCTGCGTACGGCGGCGATGAGCGCCATCGCGGCACGGCGCCTCGCGCGCGCCGACAGTGCGGCCGTCGCATTCATCGGCACCGGCGTGCAGGCGCGCAGTCATCTCGCGGCGCTTCGGCCGCTGTTTCCGAAGCTCGACCGTGTGCTGCTGTTCGGCCGCACCGCGGCCTCGATCGCGGCCTTCGCCGAAGAAGTAGGCTCCGCCGGACTCCGCTGCGAGATCTGTGCTGGCGCGCACGAAGCCGTGGAGGCGGCTGACATCGTCGTCACCAGCGTCCCGGCCGCGCCGGATTTCGCGCCGTTCCTCGACGGCGCCTGGCTCAAGGCCGGCGCCTTCGCGGCCATGGTCGATCTCGGCCGCTCGTGGAAGCGAGAGAGCATCCGCGACCTTGACGTGATG
Organism: Candidatus Odyssella thessalonicensis; assembly: GCA_005240015.1. Taxonomy (GTDB): domain Bacteria; phylum Pseudomonadota; class Alphaproteobacteria; order Bin65; family Bin65; genus SBBV01. The sequence continues at coordinate 474 of SBBV01000428.1, forward strand.
GCGACCGACGATCGCGCGCAGAGCAAGATGCTCGCCGGCGAGGGAAAGCTCGCGCATGCCGGGCCATGGCCGGCCGATCTCGCCGATCTCGTCGCAGGCCGCCATCCCGGGCGCACCGGCGCGCACGAGCGAACTGGCTTCGTCTTCGCCGGAATCGCGCTGGCCGATCTGCCCGTGGCGGCGCTGGCCTATCACCGCGCGCTTGCAGGCGGCATCGGCACGCGGCTCGAACCATGACCGCGCGTGGAGGAGCCATCGTATGCCCCTGAACATCGCCGTCATCGGCGCTGGCATCGTCGGCGTGTGCAGCGCCAGCTATCTGCAGCGCGAAGGGCACAGCATCACGATCTTCGATCCGGTGCCGCCGGGCGGCAGCTGCTCGTTCGGGAATCTCGGCAGCTTGTCCCCCGGCAGCTGCGTGCCGCTCGCAATGCCAGGCGTGCTGCGCAAGGTCCCGAAATGGCTCTTGGACCGCGAAGGCCCGCTGCATCTCGCGGCCAAGCGGCTGCCGGCGGCGCTACCCTGGCTGGTGCGCTTCGCGGCCGCCGCCTCGCCGGCGCGTGTTGCGCGCATTGCCGATGCGCTCGGCGCGCTGCACTCGCGTGTGTTCGAGGCTTATGCACCGCTGCTGAAATCCGCCGGCGCCGAGCATCTCGTAGAGCGTCCCGGCCAGCTCTACGTGTTCGAGACCGAGGAGAGCTTTCAGCACGGGGCGATGGAGCTCGCGCTCAGGCGAAAGCGCGGCGAGCGGCAGGAGGTGCTCGGCGCCGACGAGCTGCGGCAATTCGAGCCGGCCCTGGCACTGCGCTGCGCGCGCGGCGTGTTCCTGCCCGATGCCGGACATTGCGTCGACCCGGAAGCGCTGGTGCGCAGGTTCGCCGAAGCCTTCGCGCGCGCAGGCGGGCGCATCGTGAGCCAGTGCGTAACCGGTCTGAGCGTGGACGGCGAGGGCGTGTCCCTCCGCACCGAATCTGCGTTGCGCCGGTTCGACCGCGTCGTCATCGCCGGCGGCGCCTGGTCGAACGCGCTGCTGCGACCACTCGGCGCGAGTGTGCCGCTCGAAAGCCTGCGCGGCTATCACGCGGTGTTGCGGCGGGCGGGCCGTATGCCGCGCATGGCGATCCGGTTCACTGAGGCCAAGATCATGGCAACGCCCATGGCGATGGGTATCCGCATTGGGGGCACTATCGAAATCGCGGGGCTTGCCGCACCGCCGCGCCCTGATCGCGCAAAGGCCCTGGCGGCGCTCGGCGCGCGGATGTTCGTCGAAGTCGATGCGGCCGACTTCACGGAATGGATGGGGCATCGACCGGGAACGCCCGACTCATTGCCGGTGATCGGCCCCTTGGCACGACATCCATGGGTCATCTGTGCCTTCGGCCACGGGCAGACGGGCCTTACCGCAGGTGCCATCACCGGGCGCCTTGTCGCCGATCACGTTGCCGCCCGCGCGGCCGGATTCGACGTTTCCCCCTACTTGCCCGCGCGCTTTGGTGTCTAACGGCTTCCGGAACGCCACGCCGCCTCGATCAGAGAATTTGCGATGAATTGATGTTCTTCCGCACGCGATACAGCGGACAGACTATCTTGATCGCCGCGCCGACTTGCTCTAGCTCGCGCTGCAACCGACATGCTTCGGCAGCGCGGAATTTGAGTCGCCCTAGCAGTTCCTGATACTTGGCGACGAGGCCGGAAAGAACGTGATCGGTTCCCATGCCCGCAAACCTACTGGCGAGGCTTCGCCGGCGCGACACGGGCCTAGGTGCGTTTGCTACCTAATAGCGGGCACTTGCCGAGTTCAAGCGCATGCTCGACGATAAGGAGATGGGCTACATCGTGGCGAAGATCGAGCCGGGAAAGCATCCCTGGCCCTGGGAAAAGCGCAAACCCACCGACGGCGTCGAGGACAAATATCGCTTCATGCGCCATGTCGAGAAGCTCGAAGGGATCGTCGTCCATCCCGGCGCGCCGCAGAACTGACGCGGCGGTTTATCAGGGAAGAGTGCACACCGCTGCTCGGGCCAGCGCGTTAGGGACTGACTCACCCATGGGGAGATGCCGAAGCGATGGAGCATGGTCGATTTCAGTATTCGCCGATCGCGAAGCGGCCGAAACTCGCGCTGCCCAATGGCGCACGCGTCGCCGTGTGGATCACGCCCAACGTCGAACACTTCCACTACGACAAGCCCGCGATCTCCCTTACGCCGATGACGGCGAGCCTGTGCCCCGACGTGCTGAACTATGCGTGGCGCGACTATGGTGCGCGCGTCGGAATCTGGCGCTTGATGGAAATCATTGAACGTCAAGGCTTCGCTGCTACCGCCGCGCTCAATTCGGAGGTCTGTGTCCACTATCCCGAGATCATCAAAGAGGGAATCCGCCTCGGTTGGGAGTGGATGGCGCACGGCCAGAACAACTCGTCGCTGTTTACCGGCATGCCAGAGGAGGTCGAGCGCGGGCTCATCGCCAACGTGCTCAACACGATTGCTCAGCATACCGGCGCGCGGCCACGCGGCTGGCTCGGGCCGGCCCTGACCGAGACCGACAACACGCTCGATCTCCTGGCCGCGGCCGGCGTCGAGTATGTCGCCGACTGGTGCAACGACGAGCAGCCATATCTCATCAGGACGAAGACGAAGCCGATCGTCGCGATGCCCTACACGCTCGAGATCAGCGACATTCCGGTCTTCCTCGACCGCGGCGGCAGCGCCGAGGACTTCTACCGCATGATCGTCGATCAGTTCGACGCGCTCTACGAGGACGGCGCCAAGAACTACCGCGTGCTCTCGATCGCGCTCCATCCGTTCCTGATCGGCCATCCTTATCGCGCACGCTATCTCGAACGTGCGCTGGCCCACATCAAGAAGCACGACGCAGTTTGGATCGCGCCCGGTTAGGCTGCCTCGGCCCGCGCGGATTTGTACCAGTCGACTATGGCGCTGCCGGTCGCGATCCAAACTGCGTCGTGCTTCTTGATGTGGGCCAGCGCACGTTCGAGATAGCGTGCGCGATAAG
>SBBV01000169.1 GCA_005240015.1 Candidatus Odyssella thessalonicensis
GCCTTCGTCTCCGAAGGCCTCGGCCTCGCCGCGGCGGTGGGCACCGGCAGCGTGCTCATCGCGCTGGTCGCGCGCCGGCTCGTCTTCGCGCTGCTGATCGCGACCCTGCTCGCCGTGCTCGGCGCTTTCGCCGCGACGCACGCCATTCATCTTTCGCAGCAGGCACCGGCGCAGCGGATCCGGCTTGCCGCGCTGACCCCCTCGGCCGGCGGCGAGTTCCGCGCCCCAGCAGCGGGCGTACCGGCGGCGCTGGCCTCGACCCGCGCCGACCTCGGCGGCGTGCCACTCGCCGGCTGGGCCTTTCCCGCCGCGCTGTTCGTGCTGTGGGCCGCCGGCTTTGCCGCCGTGGCGCTCAACCGCACACTCTTGCGCTGGCTCCGGCGGCGGCTCGGCCGTCAGCCGATCACGTTCTTCTCCACCACCGGACGCCCGGCCGCGATCCGCTCGTAGCCGAAGATCGAAAGATCGAGGCTCTTGTAACGGCCGTGCACGATGAGCTCGGCGATGGCACGGCCCGCGGCCGGTGCCTGCTGGATGCCGTGGCCGCTGAAGCCGTTGGCGAACAGGAAATTGCTTAGCTCCGGATGCGGTCCCAGCACCGCGTTCTGGTCGAAGGTGTTGTATTCGTAGTAACCGGCCCAGGCGTTGATCGGCTTGACCGCCTCGAAGGCCGGCACGCGCGCCGCCAGCGCCGGCCACAAGACCTCCTCGAACTGACGGTGATCGACCTCGAGCGGCAGCTCGTGCAGATCCTCGGCCTCGGGCGGCGAGGCGCCGCAGATGAAATACTCGCCCTCGGGCCGGAACCAGATGCCCGAGGTGTCGATCACGAGCGGGCACGCGGCGAGCTGGCGCCGCGCGTCGAACACGAACACCGAGCGCCGCCGCGCCTCGACCGGCAAGGCCAGGCCGGCCATGCGCGCGACATCGCGTGCCCAAGGTCCGGCCGCGTTGACGACCGTGCCGCAGGCAAGGCGCTCGCCGCTGGCGAGCTTCACCGCCGCCGCGCGCCCCTCGGCGATCTCGATGCCGACCGCCTCGTCTGCGATGTACTCGGCGCCGAGCGCCCGCGCCTTGCGGCGGAAGGCCTGCATCAGGCCATAGCCGTCGAACCAGCCCTCGCCCTTCAGGCCGAGCGAGCCGAGCACGACGCCGTCGAGCGCCAGCCACGGGAAGCGCGCGCCGAGCTCGGCCGGAGGTAGAAGCGCGACCTCGGCGCCCTCGCCGCGCTGGATCGCGTGGTTCTCGCGCAAGACCGCCTCGTGCCCGGCCGCGGCGAGATAGAGATAGCCGCCGGTGCGCAAGCCGATGTCGATGCCGTCTCCATCCACGGCGAGGTGCCGCTGGATCTCGGACAGGAACGCGAAGCCGAAGCGCGACATGCGGATATTCTCGGGTGTCGAGAACTGCCGGCGGATCGAGCTCGCGGAGAGCGCCGAGGACGCGCGCTTGTAGGAGGGATCGCGCTCGATGACCGCGACGCGACCCCGGAACGCCGGATCGCTCTTCAAGAAAAACGCGACGGCGCTGCCGATGACGCCGCCGCCGATGATCGCTACATCCGTGGTCTCGCCCATGGACCGCTCACCACATTTCCGATGCGGCGACGGCGGGCGCCGCGCCGCCGGAACCCAAGCGGATCGGGATTGCCGCCGCAAGTGCCGGCGCGCGGTGACCGCGGCGCGCCATCACGCGCCCGCCGGCGAAGCGAGCTCGTGGATGAAGCCGACGACGATGAAATCGACGCGCTCCGGGTCGGCGCCGGCGAAGGGCAGCGCAAGCCGGTGCAGCATGCCGGCGCGCAGGCGATCCGGCGCGAACGTGCCCTGCGAGTACCAGGGGCGGCGCTCGGCGACGACCTTGGCGTAGGCGCCGAGGACATCGTCGTGCAGCACGATGACCCCGGGCTCGTCGAGATAGCGGCCTCGCGCCGGCCAGCCGCGCGCCTCGACGACGGCCTGCCCCTCGAGCCGGATGCGGAAGCGCATGCGCCCATCCGCGGCGCGCTCGACTTCGTTGATGATCAGGTACGGCAGCAGCCGCGGGATCGCGGCCGGATCGAAATCCGCGCGCCGCGGCAGTGCGCCCTCGCCGCGCAGCCTCTCCCAGTAATCGTAGAGCTCGACAAGGAGCGGATGGCCGATCTGGTCGCGCATGGGAACGGCGGCGGGCGAGAGCGTTGGAAGCGCAGGCTGACCAACTATAGCAGGCGGCGCCCCACGCCGCTCCAAGTCCGATGCGCAGAACCATCCCCGGCGGCACGGCGGCAAATCACACAACGTGAGTGGCGCGAGGCGTTCGCGCCACTCACACGTGAGGCGGATTGCCGGCCGCAGACGCGGCGCTATCGCTTCAGGAGAACCTTGCCGCCCGGAGTGACGCGGCCGCCCGGCGCGCGGCGCGCCGAGTTGGGGCTTTGGCAATTGCCGTAGTACTTGCAGTCGGGATCGACCCAGTTGGAATCCGGGATCCTGTTGCGATTGATGCCCGGCGGCTGCGGACCCGGATTGGGGTTGACGCAGTTGGGGCTGCCGTACTTGCAGAGCGCCAGGGCCGGATCGGCGCTGGACGCCACCGCAGCGCCGGCGCCGAGAAGGGTCAGCACGGCAACAAAAGCCGCGCGGACCCGCTTCGGGGAAGCGAGAGCGAACATCCTAGACTCCTGTCAGTGAGGGAAGGCCGCTTGCCTTCGACGATCGCGAATCTAACAGCGCCCGCCGGCGCGCGATATGATGCCCGTCACGAGCGCGGATTTTCGATCACCTTTTCGCCGGGCTCGCAGGCACGCTAGGCGAGTGTCTCGCGAACAGAGCGGGCGGCGCGCGGCGAACCCGTGACAACGCTCACGCTGCGCGAGCATGGGCGGCGAAGCTGATCCACGCCGATGGTGCCCGCTGCGGGACTCGAACCCGCACTCCCGTGAGGGAAAGGGATTTTAAGTCCCTTGCGTCTACCGATTTCGCCAAGCGGGCGCGGCGGGAAACCTAGAGCCTAACCATTTAGGGTGGAAGCGCGTCACAAGTAGGGGCGCCCGGCCGTGCGCCCTCGCGGTCGCCCGTACCGCCATGAACCGGGGCGCACAGCCGTGCGCCCCTACGGCGCGAGGCGTTCCGGAAATTACGCGCCTGCCTCGGGCGAGGCGCCGTCGCCGATGAGCGCCTTGGCCTGGCCGACCCAATCGTCGCGCGCGATGCGCCCGTGGAACTTCATGTAGGCGTCGAGCCAGGCGACGTTGGCGGGCGTCAGCGCCGCGATCTGCTGATAGTGATAGATGCCGAGCGAGTTCAACACGCCCTCGTTCTTGGGGCCGATGCCCTTGATGCGGCGGAGATCGTCGGCCTTGCCATTGCGCGGCGCCGGCAGGCCGGTGGGCCGCTCGCCTTCGGCCAAGGCTGCCGCGGCGGCGGCCGCGGGTGTACCGGGCGCGGTCCACGACGCCGTGCGCATGGCCGCCTCGGCGCGCGCATGCGCCACGGCGAGATCGCTCTCGGTCTTGGCGCGGACGCGCTCCGACAGCGCGAGCTGCGCGCGCAACGACTCGATCTCCTGGGCGCTCCGCCGCTCCGCGGCCGCCGCGTCGCGCTCGGCCTCGATCCGGCGCAACTCGCTCTCGGCCTTGCCGCGCGCCGCGTCGGTCGCCTCGAGCTCGGTCCCGAGGCTCGCCACCTCGGCGCCGCCGTCGGCTTGGGGCAGCACCGGCGCCACCGCCTCGATCAACTCGGGCGAGCTCCCCGGCGACTGCATCAGATGCACGCGCCGCTCGGCCGCCTCGGCGCGCGCGCGGTACTCGGCCGCCGCCGCCTCGGTCTCGACGAGGCGCACCTCGAGATCGCCGCGCGCCGCCGCCTCGGCCGCCGCGCGCGCCACCGCCCGCGCCTCAACCAGGCGCCGTGCCTGTTCGTAGCTCTGCACCTGGTCGACGAGCCCTTGGTGCTGGCGCTCGAACGCGATGACGCGGCGGCGCGCGCCCGAGCCGGCAAGGCCCAGGCCGATGAGGCCGCCGAACACCGCCGCAGCGAGGACAAAGACGAATATCTCGATGAGGAGCCAAGTCATCGGGTTCGGGGGGTCCCTTTAGGGCTTCTCTAGCGCACGATCCTGAACACGATGCGTCGGTTGCGCAAGCGCCCGGCCTCGGTCTCGCCGTCGCCGAGCGGCTGCATGTTGCCGTAGCCGACCGCGCGCATGCGCCGGCGCTCGGCGCCCCCGCGCGAAAGGGCCTCCGCCACAGCCTGCGCCCAGCGCTCGGAGAGCGCCCGCGCCGCCTCGGGATCGCCGGTGCCGCTGCCGTGCGCGCCGATCTCGACGACGAAGCTCTCGCAGCGGCGCGCTGCGCCGGCCAGGCGCTCGAACAGACGGCGCTGGTGCTCGAACAGCGCCGGGCCGTCGAACACGAACTCGACCTTGCCAGTGGCGGTCACGGCATCGAACAGCAGCTGGCAGGTCTCGCCGTCGGTGATCCCGCCGCGCTTCAGGTCTTCGTCGAGCACGGTCGAGAGCTCGACCTTCGCGCGAAACGGCTTCGGCACGCGCTCGGCGACGGCCGCCGCGACCGCGCGCTGCGTCTCGTCGTCCTTGGCGACGCCGCGCACCGTGAGCTCGTAGTCGTGGAGCTCGGCCCAGCCCTGCTCGAGCCGCGTCACCGCTTCGACCGCGAGCCGCGCCACCGCCACCCAGTCGCCCTGCGGTGCGCCCTGCGCGAGGCGCGATTCGTCGGCGAGATTGCCGCGCAAGCCGGGCCGCGCGGCATCCGCGAGCGCGCGCTCGGCCGCGCGCGAGGGATGATGGCCGGAGATGACGCCGTTTCCGTCGCCGCGCTTCTCGAAGTGCCAGACATAGGGGCGCACGAGCGGCACCGCCGCGTCGCTGACGCGGAACTCGACCTCGCCGGGGCCGCGGGGCTCGCCGGGCGCCGGCCGCCCGCGGCCCATCGCCAGCATGCGCTCCTTCGCCACGCCGCGCCGCGCCAGCTCCTCGGCGACCGTGCGCGCCCGCGTCTCGCTCGCCCGGAACAGCGCCGCCGGGTCGCCGCCGAGCTCATCGCTGGCGCCGAAGATCTGGAGATAGAGCTTGTTGCAGCGCTGCGCCGCCAGCGTGAGCCGGTCGAACAGGCGCTTCGGCGGCTGATAGGCCTCGAACGGGCTTGGGAAGCGGATCGGCTGGCGCGCGACCACCTTGTCGAACAGCGCCTGGCAATCCTTGACCGAGGCGTTGGGCGCGCCGCGCAACGCCTCGTCGAGCGCCGTCATGAGCTCCGACTTGCCCTCGTAGTCGCGTGGAATCGTGCCGGCGAGCGCCTTCTCGACGGCGTCGAGCCGCGCGTCGTCGCTGGCGCGGCCGCGCAGGGTCAAGCGGTGGTCGCTGAGTTCGGCCTCGCCGCGCTCGATGAGCGCGGTCAACTCGACCGCGCGTTTGGCGGCTGCGAACCAGTCGCCCGGGGGAGCGCCGCGCGCGAGGCGCAGCGAGATATGCAGCTCGCTGCCGAAGATCGAGCGCGCGAGAACGACGACCTGGTCGAGCACGCCCAGCGAGGGCGCCACGCCCAATAGCGTCGCGCTGCCGTCGGCGTTGCGGATTGCGCGGAAGACGAACGGCTTCATCTCGGGCGCGAGCCGGATGCGGTCGACGACGCGGTCAACGCCGGGCGTCGCCCTGGCGATGGCGAGCGCGCCGTCGTGATCCTCTTGCGAGAGCGCCGTCCCGATCAGGATGAGGCTGCGGCCGTCGACCCCGATCGCGAGCGACTCGAAGCGGCGGTCGAGCCCGCGC
>SBBV01000526.1 GCA_005240015.1 Candidatus Odyssella thessalonicensis
GCTGGCCGGTCGAGGGCGATTGGTTCTTCAACCCGATCGCCTGGCAGGTCGTTTTCGTGCTCGGCTTCGTGCTGGCCAAGGGCGACGGCGTGGGCGGACTCGTGCGCCGCAACATGCTGTGGCTGCGCATCGCGGCGGCGCCGATCGTGATCGCCGGCGCGCTCATCATCTGGAACGACTGGTGGCCCGACCCCACCAAGGTGCCGTCCCCGCGCCTCCTCTTCATCCAGAGCAAGTCGTACGTGACGCCGATGCGCCTCGTCCAGTTTCTGGCGCTGATCGCACTGTTTTCGGCCACTTATTCCCTGATCCGCCGGGCCGTGCCCTGGCTGGTCGAGTTTTTCTCGCTGCTCGGGCGCAACTCGCTCGAGGTCTTCTGCGTGGGCTCCTTGTTGAGCCTGGCAGGGCAGATTGTTCGCTTCATATATCAGGGTGGTATAGTGACCGACACGGCCGTGGTCGCGGTCGGCATCGCGTTGCTGGCCCTAACCGCATGGTTGTCGGAATGGCGCGAACGAGACAAGGCAAGGCGACTCGCCGTCACACCGTCGGCATGAGCGGCGCCCTCCCTGCGGCGGTCGCCGCTGCCGCACTCGCCGTGCTCGCCGCGCTGCCGGCCGCTGCGCAGGAACAGCCGTCGTTCACGAGCGAGTGCCGGGCGCCCGGCCAAACGGCGACCGAATCGCCGCTCCCCAACGTCGCGTCCGCGATCCAGCGCAAGAAGCGCATCAAGATCCTCGCGATCGGCGCCGCCGCCACGCCCGGCATGGGCGGCGTGCGCGGCGGCTATCACGCGCTGATGAAGAAAATGATCAAGGACGCGGCCAAGGGCGTCGAGGTCGAGATCGTCAACCGCGGCGTCTCGGGCGAGCTCGCCGAGCAGGCCGCGCAGCGGATGAAGATTCATGTGGGGCTCACGAGCCCCGACCTCGTGCTCTGGCAGGTGGGCACCAACGACGCGCTCTCCTATGTCGAGGTCGAGAAGGTCGAGCAGGTCGTCGTCGAGACCGTGCGCTGGCTCAAGGAGCACAAGGTCGACGTGGTGCTGGTGGGCCTGCAGTATGTGAGCGGCATGGCGCGCGATGCGCACTATCAGGCGGTGCGCACGGCGCTCCGCCGCATCGCGCAGCAGGAGAACGTCATCATCGTGCGCCGCTACGAGGCGATGGAGATGATCGAGCGCGCGCGGCGCGCCGAGCCGGGCTCCACCGTCGACGAGTTCGCCAACAGCGAGACCGCCTATAGCTGCATGGCGCAATACGTGGCGCGCGCGATCAGCGTCGCCGTGTTCGGGCGCGGACTGCGGCCCGATCTGTCGCCGCCATAACTTTCGAACACCTGTCACCCATGTCCCCGGCACGTACACTCCCCCGGGAGAAGGGGTTATTGCGCCGCCATGATCGCCGCGAAGCTCACGGCGGGCCTGTTCGGCTGCTGCGCCAGATGGACGACGCTGGCATCGAACACGGCGACGAAGCGCGCCACGTAGCGGCCATTAGGCGGATGCCAGCGCTGGCCCGCGCGCAGCGCGCGCACGCTGCCGGCGTTGTAGGACGAGGCTGCAAGACGCGGGTCGAAGCCGGTCACGCGATAGAAGCGCGCGAAGTAGCGGGCGACGAGATCGATCGAGACTGCGGGATCAAGCAACCGGGCGCGCGTGATGCGCTCGCCGGGCGCCAGCTTCTGCGCGGTCGAGAGCAGCATCTGGCCGAGGCCGACCGAGATCTTGCTCGGCGTCGCCGCGTCGCTGACATAGCCCGGATATCTCACGACCGCATGGGCCCGCCCGCCCGACTCCTCGACGATGGCGGTCAGGATCAGCTCCGCCGGCACGCCGTGGCGCGCGGCGGCGGTCGCGATGTGGTGACCGAAGCGCTGCCAGGTCGGCGCGATGAGCGCGACGCGGTAGCGCACCGCGGCGCTGTTCGCCAAGACGCTGCCGCAGGTGTTCCGGCGCGGCGCGGCGCGGCGTTCGGACTCATAAATCAGCACCGTGGCGCGGGGCTGCGCGCGCGCGTGCGCGAAGCCGTTGCGCGCGATCAATTCCGCGCGGCGCTCGGACCAGGTCTGACCGAGGGCCGGCCCGGCGGCGATGACGCTGCACGCGGCCTGGCTCGGCGTCGTGGCGCCCGCGAACAGCAGAAGCGCGGCGGACAGTGCCGCCGCGCCTGCCGCCCGCCCGATCACGGCGCCTACCACTCGCTCTTGACGACGTCCATGCCGGCCTTGCCGAGTGCGCTGGCGCGCGCCTTCATCCAGCCCTTCATGAACTCCTTCTCGTCGCTCGGCGCGCCCTTCTTGTAGGCCTCCCAGGCGGCGGCGAGGACGTCCTGCCGCTTGACGAGCGCGGCGTTGTGCGTGTCGTACTCGGGTTTCCACAGGCCTTTTTCCTTGTAGTAGCGCACGGCGCCGTCGTGGACCGGGATGACCCAGTCGAAGACCTGGCGCTTGATGTCCCAGCCGGCATTGCCGGGCGCGCCCGCCTTGTAGTCGTCGAAGAACTCCACCATCGCCCGCGTCATGTTGTAGACGAGCTCGGCGTCGGTGGCCTTGTAGGTCATCAGGACCGGATAAGGATACGAAGCACTCTCGACTTTGTTCGTGGCCGAAAGCTGCGCGCCCTCCGCGCCGAACACCGGCACGAAGAACGGCGCCACCTTCCGCATCCGCGCCCAGCCCTCCTTGTCGGCGTGCGGGAACGTCGGATAGCGCAGGCCGCGCGGCGAGGCCGCGAGCTTGTAGGAGAGGCCCGAGATGCTCGACGAGAACGCCGCATCGACCTTGTCGGCGATGATGCCGTCCATCGCGGCGCCGAAGCCGCCAAACTCGACCTTCTTCACGTCGGCCCAGGTGAGGCCCGCGAAGGCGAGCATGGCGGTGATGTTCTGGTTCAGCGACGGCGCTCCGAGGACCCAGGCGACGCGCTTGCCCTTCAGATCCTTGGGCGTGACGATGTTGGCGTCCTTGGCGGTGACGATCGACAACAGCTGATCGGAATTGTTGAGGATCAGCGCGCGCACCGGCTGCGGCCCCCACTCCTTGGCGCCGAACTCGTCGACGCCCTCCTGCGCGAGATACGAGCCGCCGACGCCGTTGGCCGAGAACGGCACCTTGCCGTCGCGCAGCGGCGCGGTGCGCGAGACGTCGTTCTTGCCCGGCAGGACGCGGAGATTGACCCCGAGCTTGTTCTTGAGCGCGTTGCCGATCGCGACGGCCTGGTTGTAGCCGCCCGAGCCCACGTCGTAGGCGGTCCAGGTGAGCGGATCGGGCAGCTTGACGTTCTGGGCGAAGGCCGGTGCGGTGAACGCCGCGAGCACGCTGGCGGCGGCAGCGAGGCGTAGGCTCATGCGGTCCTCCCTTGGTCGCTTTGGCGCAGAAGCGCGTAGAGCAGGCATAATCCCAGAATTACGAGGCCGGCGCCAAGCCCCAGATCGGCGGCGAACGACAGGCCGAGCAGGCGCTCGGTGGGCGCGGCGAGGAAGAGCCCGCCGACAATGACCAGCATGCGCGCGACCCATCCGGGCACGCTCGCCGGATATTGGCCGATGCCGGCGGCATAGCCCTGCAATGCGCCGGCGGCGGCGACGAGGCCCACGATCGCGGTCGCGATGCTGACGGCGATCGTCACCGTGTCGCCCTTCAGGATCAGCGCCGGATTGAGCACGAAGCAGAACGGCACGAGATAGATCGCGGTGCCGAGCTTGGTCGCCTGCACGCCGATCTTCATCGCCGAGGTCTTGGCGATCGGCGCCGCGGCGAAGGTGGCCAGCGCCACCGGCGGCGTAATGAACGATACCATGCCCCAGTACATGATGAAGAGGTGCACGGCGAGCGGATCGAGCCCCGCCTTGGTGAGCGGCGGCGCCAGCACGATGGCGAGGAAGATGTAGCAGGCCGTCACCGTCATCCCCATGCCGAAGACGAACGAGGTGAGGGCGCCCATCACCAAGAGCAGCAGCGGCGCGCCGCCCGCGATGTAGACGAGATCGTTGGCGAGCGTGCCGGCGAGGCCGGTCATCGAGAACGCGCCGATGATGCAGCCGATGCCGAGCAGGATCGCGGCGAGCTCGGCGAGCGCGCGGCCGGTGGCGGCGATGAATTCGACGAAGGTCGGCCAGCTCATGCGGTGGCGCGGCACGATCTGGTTGACGAGGAGCAGCACGGCGGTGGCGTAGAACGGCGCCTGCGCCTCGAGCTTCTCCTCGGTGAGGAAATAGACCAGCACGGCGAAGGGCGGGATGAAGACCCAGCCCTCGCGCATCACCGTGCCGAGGCGCGGCAGCTCGGCGCGGCTCAGGCCCTTCAAGCCGAGCCGCGCGGCGTAGGCGTCCACCTGCACCACCAGCGCGAGGTAGAAGAGGATGCCGGGAATGAGCGCGGCGAGCGCGATCTCGGCGTAGGGCCGCCCCAGGAACGACGCCATCACGAACGCCGTCGAACCCATCACGGGCGGCATCAGCACCGCACCCGTGGAGGCGACCGCCTCGACGCCGCCCGCATAATCCGCGCGGAAGCCGGTGCGCTTCATCGCCGGGATCGTGACCACGCCCGAGGAGATCACGTTGGAGATCACGCTGCCGCTGATCGAGCCTTGCAGCATGCTCGAGATCACGCCCACCTGGGCGGCGCCGCCGCGCATGCGGCCCACCAGCGCGAAGGCGAGATCGTTGAAGAATTTTCCGCCGCCCGTGTAGTTGAGCGCCACGCCGAAGATGATGAAGCCGACGACGATCTCGCCGAACGCCTTCATCGGAATGCCGAACGAGGATTCGCCGCCATAGATGTGGCGCGAGAGCGTATCGCCGAGGCTGTGCGAAATGCCGTTCAACGGGTTGGGCAGGTCGGCGGCGACCAGCGGATAGGCGGCGACGACCACGACGATGATCGTCATCGCCCAGCCGCTGGTGCGCCGCATCGCCTCGATGATGAGCAGCCAGGCGATGCCGGCGACGATCACGGCGTTGCGCGGCGCCCCGGTCTCCCAGCTGCCATCGAGGATGCGCCGCGCCTCGTAGGCGAAATACAGCACCGCGGCGAAGGTCGCCGCCGCCAGCAGCCAGTCGTACCAGGGCGTGCCGCGGAGGCGTGCCCGCGGCGAGGCCGGGAAGGCGATGAACACCAGCGGCAGCAGCACCGCGGCCAGCAGGTAGAGATAGCGGCTTTCGATCAGGACGATGCCGGTGGAAAGCTCGAGCTTCGGTCCCCACGGCAGCTTGAGCGCGATCACGCCGCCCCACAGCTGATTGAGCGTGAGCGCGGTGGCAAACAGCGTCGCGGCGCAGAAGACGGCGAGCGAGACGCGCCCGAGCCGGCGGCTCGCCAGCTCCTCGGGCATCAACTCGGGCGCACCCTGCTCCGGACGTGGAGGGCCGGCATGCACGGCGGGCCCGGCCTTCACGGCCGGCGCTTCGTTCACGAATCCTCCCAGATGCCCTTTGGCAGGCTTATACGTCGTCGGGCATTAAACGGGTTGGGCGCGATGCCTGCAACCCCGGGCTTTGCAAACAGAGCCTCATCCTGAGGTGCCGGCGCACTTGCGCGGGCCTCGAAGGATGAGGCTGTCGGTGTAGGCTCAGAATCCCGCGCCCGGCTGCTTCAGGTATTCCTCCTCCTCGGGCGTGCTGCGGCGGCCGAGGATCGCGTTGCGGTGCGGGAAGCGGCCGAACTTCTCGATCACGTCGCGGTGCAGGATCGCGTAGCGCAAGATCTCGGGGCCCTTGGGGCAGCGCTCGCGGATGAGCTCGACCGCGCGGTGCTGGTCGTCGAGATCCTCGCTGTGCTCGAATGGCAGATAGAAGAAGATGCGCTCCATCTCGTCCCGGAAATGAAGATCGAAGCCGCGGTCGACGGCCCAATCCGCGACGAGGCGCGCCTTCTCGTCGGTGGCGAAGGCGCGCGGCGTGCCGCGATACATGTTGCGCGGGAACTGATCGAGGCAGAGCAGCAGCGCGAACGCGCCCTCGGGCGTGTTCTGCCACGACGCGAGCCGCCCCGCCGCCGCGCGCTCATGGAGCGGCTCGAAGCGGCGGCGAATCTCGTCGTCGAACGCCGGCTCCTTCTTGAACCACAGCGATCGGTTTCCCGGTGCCAGCCAGAATTGCAGCACGTCGCGGATTTCGCTCATGTTTTCAGCATTGCCGGCATCTCCAATGCGGCATCCCCGCTGCTAGACTTGGCACCGGATGTGATGTAACCCCCGGCGCGGCCGGCCTTTCCGCCGAGCCCTTCTGAGCCAATCTTTATCAGCACCGTCCGCTCGTCGCGACCTCCGTCTCCGCGGGCATGGGACGGCCGAGGTGTGGGAGCCTCATCGTCATGCGCGCCACCGGACAAGACAGCTTGGAGACCCGCCGCACGCTCACGGTGGACGGGAAGAGCTACGAATATTTCAGCCTCGAGGCCGCCGCCAAGACGCTCGGCGACATCGCGCGCCTGCCCTACTCGCTCAAGGTGCTGCTCGAGAACCTGTTGCGCTCCGAGGACGGGCGCAGCGTCACGGTCGAGCACGTGAAGGCGATGGCCGACTGGCTCAAGGCGAGGAAGAGCGAGACCGAGATCGGCTTCCGCCCGGCGCGCGTGCTGATGCAGGATTTCACGGGTGTTCCCGCGGTGGTCGACCTCGCCGCGATGCGCGACGCGATGCAGGCCCTGGGCGGTGATCCCAGGAAGATCAATCCGCTGGTGCCGGTCGATCTCGTGATCGACCATTCGGTCATCGTCGATCACGCCGCGAGCGCCGAGGCGTTCGGGAAGAACGTCGAGCTCGAATACAGGCGCAACGGCGAGCGCTATGCGTTCCTGCGCTGGGGCCAGACCGCGTTCGACAATTTCCGCGTCGTGCCGCCCGGCACCGGCATCTGCCACCAAGTGAACCTGGAATACCTGGCGCAGACCGTGTGGACCGCGGATGTCGATGGCAAGACCTACGCCTATCCCGACACGCTGGTCGGCACCGACAGCCACACGACGATGGTGAACGGACTTTCGGTGCTGGGCTGGGGCGTGGGCGGCATCGAGGCCGAGGCCGCGATGCTCGGCCAGCCGGTCTCGATGGTCATCCCCGAGGTGATCGGCTTCAAGCTCACCGGCAAGCTCAAGGAGGGGGCGACGGCCACCGACCTCGTGCTGACCGTGACCCAGATGCTGCGCAAGAAAGGCGTGGTCGGCAAGTTCGTCGAGTTCTTCGGCACCGGCCTCGACAATCTCACGATCGCCGACATGGCGACGATCGGCAACATGGCGCCCGAATACGGCGCCACCTGCGGCTTCTTCCCGATCGGCAAGGCGACGCTCGAGTACCTCGCGTTTACCGGCCGCGACGCCCAGCGCGTGAAGCTGGTCGAGGCCTACGCCAAGGCGCAGGGGCTCTGGCGCGACGCCAAGATGCCCGACCCCGTGTTCACGGACACGCTCGAGCTCGACCTCGGCACGGTCGAAAGTTCGCTCGCGGGCCCGAAGCGGCCGCAGGACCGCATCGCGCTGACGCAGGTGAAAAAGAACTTCGACGCCGGCTTCAAGGACATGGCGCGGCGCGAAGAGCGGCGCTCCTCGCCCATCACCGGCAGCGACCTGGCGCTGCGCGACGGCGACGTCGTCATCGCCGCGATCACGAGCTGCACGAACACCTCGAACCCCACGGTGCTGGTGGCGGCCGGCCTCGTCGCGCGGAAGGCGCGCGCGCTCGGCTTGCGCGCCAAGCCGTGGGTCAAGACCTCGTTCGCGCCGGGCTCGCAGGTGGTGGCCGACTATCTCGAGGCGAGCGGCCTCCAGGCCGATCTCGACGCGCTCGGCTACAACCTCGTCGGCTTCGGCTGCACCACCTGCATCGGCAATTCGGGCCCGCTGCCCGAGCCGATCGAAGCCGCCGTCACCGCGAAGGATTTGACCGTGGCCGCCGTGCTCTCGGGCAACCGCAATTTCGAGGGCCGCGTGCACCCGCTGACGCGCGCCAACTATCTGGCCTCGCCGCCGCTCGTCGTCGCCTATGCGCTGGCCGGCAGCGTCGCGCGCGACATCGCGACCGAGCCGCTCGGCACCGGCAAGGACGGCAAGCTCGTCTACTTGAAGGATGTGTGGCCGACCAACAAGGAGATCGAAGACGTCATCAAATCAGTGCTGACGCCCGAGATGTTCCGAAAGCGCTACGCCAACGTGTTCGAGGGCGACGAGCACTGGAAGAAGATCAAGACCGCGGGCGGCCTCACCTACAATTGGGATTCCTCGAGCACCTATGTGCAGAACCCGCCCTACTTCGTCGCCATGGGCAAGCAGCCCGGTAAGATCGCCGACGTGAAGGGGGCGCGCATCCTCGCGATCCTCGGCGATTCGATCACGACCGACCACATCTCGCCGGCCGGCTCGATCAAGAAGGATTCGCCGGCGGGCAAGTTCCTGCTCGGCAAGGGCATCGGCGCGATCGACTTCAACCAGTATGGCGCGCGGCGCGGCAACCACGAGGTAATGATGCGCGGCACCTTCGCCAACATCCGCATCCGCAACCAGATGGTGCCGGGCACCGAGGGCGGCTTGACCAAGTTCGTGCCGACCGGCGAGACGATGCCGATCTACGACGCGGCAATGAGCTACAAGGCCGAGGGCACGCCGCTGGTCGTCTTCGCCGGCAAGGAATACGGCACCGGCTCGTCGCGCGACTGGGCGGCGAAGGGCGCCACCTTGCTCGGCATCCGCGCGGTGGTCGCCGAGAGCTTCGAGCGCATCCATCGCTCGAACCTCGTCGGCATGGGCGTCCTCCCGCTCACGTTGAAGGAGGGCACGGTCGCTGACCTGAAGCTCGACGGCAGCGAGACGGTCGACATCGAGGGCGTCGCCGGCGGCATCAAGCCGGGCATGGACGTCGTCTGCACGATCACCAGGACCGGCGGCAGCAAGCGGAAGCTGAACCTCCGCTGCCGCATCGACACGCTCGACGAGGTCGAATACTTCAAGAACGGCGGCATCCTGCAATACGTGCTGCGCGACCTCGCCAAGGCGGCGTAGTAGACCCCGAACCGTCATCCTGAGCGAAGCGAAGGATCTCTTGCATGCAGTGTGAGCGTCTCGGTCGACGCCGCGGCCTGCGTGCGAGAGATCCTTCGCTTCGCTCAGGATGACGGTTTCACTTTTCGCATCCGCTCGATCGCCGTCTTGAATGCGGCCAGGTCCCGCCGCGCGCTCCAGCGCATCGGCGCGAAGAAGGTCCACTCGGCGAGGCGCGGGATGCGCTCGGGCATCTCGAGGCTGGCGCCGATGATCCAGCGCGTGCCGCCCGCCTCCTCCTTGAGGTAGTGCGCGACCTGCAGCCGGCCGCCGGCCGCGTCGAGCTTCGCGATGCGGATGCGGCACTCGAGCTCGGTGGGCGGCACGAAGCCCACGACTTCCGCCTCGCTCTCCTGCGCCATCCAGAAAAAGCGCCGGAGCTGGCGCCAGCGCGTGCCGAGGCCGAAGGGCGGGTCGTTCAGCATCTCGACCGCCAGCACGCTCGGCAAAGTCGGCCGCCAGTTCGCGGGATCGCAATAGTAGGCGAAGACCGCATCGCGCGGGGCCGCCACCCACGCGCTGGCGAGATATTTGTACATGGCCTATGTCATGCCGGGCGCAGCGACCGAAGGGAAGGGCCGGAATGCACGCGAAGCCGCAGATCTCCGTCGACGAAGCGATCACCACGCGCAAATCCGTGCGCGCGTTCAGGCCCGACCCGGTGCCGCTCGAGACGATCAAGCACATCCTGAACGTCGCCGCGCGCGCGCCCTCGGGCACCAACATCCAGCCCTGGCAGGTCTACGTGCTGGCCGGCGAGGCGAAGCGGCGCATGAGCGCGGCGGTGCTGACGCGGCGCGAGGCCGGCCCGGCGCAGCCCGAATTCAGCTACTACCCCAAGAAATGGTTCGAGCCCTATCTCGCGCGCCGGCGGAAAGTCGGGTGGGACCTCTACGGCCTGCTCGGCATCACGCGCGACAACAAGCCCGGCATGTGGGCGCAGTTCGGCCGCAACTACCTGTTCTTCGATGCGCCGGTCGGCCTCTTCTTCACGTTCCACCGCGATCTCGAGCTTGGCACCTGGCTCGACATGGGCATGTTCATCCAGAACGTGATGATCGCCGCGCGCGGCCAGGGCCTCCATACCTGCCCGCAGGCCGCATGGATCGAGTATCCGGAGACTGTCGCCGCAGAGCTGGGCCTCAAGCCGCACGAGCAGCTCGTCTGCGGCATGAGCATGGGCTACGCCGACGAGAGCGCGCTCGTGAACACGCTCGAGACCGAGCGCGCGCCGTGCGAGGCGTTCACCGTCTTCCGCGGGTTTTGAACACAGAGGGGCGCGCTGCGCGCGCCCTCTCTCCGCGCGCACGGCGCTCAAACGGAACCGCTGCCCGGTCCCTTGCCCCATCGGCGTGCGTTTTTCCGGCTGAAGCAGGGCGCGCGCAGCGCGCCCCTACGTGTTTGCGCGCTTCGCGAACTTGTCCGGCAGCATCCCCGTCGCGCGCAGCGAGGCGATCATCGAGGCGTCGAGCGCGTGGGCGTGCATGAGCGCGCGGTCGGCGCCGATCCTGCGCCAATGCTCGAGGTTGCGCCGGCGCACCTCGAGCAC
>SBBV01000262.1 GCA_005240015.1 Candidatus Odyssella thessalonicensis
GTCGCGCAGCTCGATCGCGGCGCTGAAGGTGGCAAGATCGCGGAACGCGATCTTGAGCTCCTTGATGTCGACCTTGTGCTGCTTGACCTTCCGCTTGGTCTTGGGGTCCTCGCCCTCGGCCTCGCCCACCTGATGCTCGAGCGTGGCGTCGATGACGACGTCCTTCATGTTGGCGTCCTCGAGCACCTTGCCGATCTCGGGGCCGAAGACGCGCGTCATGTCCTCGCTCTTGAGCCTCAAGCCCGAGAGCGCGATCGACGAGAAGCCGGGCTTGCCGGGATTCTTCCAGTCGAACTCCTTGAACTCGATGCGCTCGATCGGGAAGCGCTTGTCGTCGGCGATGACCGTCACCTGCTCCAGCGCGAAGCGGCCCGACAGCACCTCGCCGACCGTCGACTTGTACTCGATCTCGATGTCGAGCACGTCCTTGAACTTCTCGAACGCCGTCAGGCGCCCGGCGACCGCGGCGCCCTTGAACTGGTCCCAGGCGAGATAGGAGGCGCCCGCCACCGCCGCGGTGCCGAGAAGGCTGCCGACCATGCCCACGATCAAGCCGAAGCGCATCCCGCGTCACTCCTTGCCGGCAGCGAGCTTAGCGCGGGGAGGCCGGCCGCGCCCACCCCCTCCCCCCGTTCGTGTAGGCCTTCGTTGGCTTTTGTTGGCATTTCGGGGCATTTCGGGACCGGCGCGAGGCTGTGCTCTTCATTCATACGCACCGGCAGGCGTTTTCACGCCACGCCCGCGGGGCGACAAGGTTCTTTGGTCGTCATCGGCATCGCCCCTTCCCGGTCACGATCGGAGGGCCAAGCGGCTTCCATACACCCCCTTTTTGTTCTTTTGACGGCGCCGGGAAAAGGGTCGGTGCCACGACCGGGGCACGCGGTGATCGAGCTTTCAGCCACATCGCGCTTCATGATCGCAGGGCTTACCGTCGATTGTCGGTGCAGCCCGCGGTGGCTAAGCTGACCGGATATCGTGCTCTTGACCGAGGCAAACTTCGGCAGGAGCCAGGGGGCAAATCATGCATCGCCCGCACGCCGGCCTGACCCTGCTTGTCTGCGTTGTACTCGTCTCGGCGATCGGCAAGGTCGCTCAGGCTCAAGATCATTCGCCCTTGCGCACTATCGACGGACTGCTGGCCCAGAGCAACATACCGCCCGGCGCTGAAGTCTGCGAACGAACCGGCGACCGGGTCTTCTTCTGCCGCGCCGGCACGAGGTGCTGCCGCGCCGACCGTTCGTGCTGCCCAACGGCAACCCACACGTGCACGTCCAATGGCTGCGTCGCGATCGGCACGGACTGCGGCGTCTGCTATCGAAATCTCTACGGCAGCGTTCGCGCCCGTGCCGGCGGCAACCCGGGATTTTTGAGGACCTACGTCACCCAGGCGATCCAGAGCTACCAGAACTGCCGGGCGCGGGCGCGGGGAAGCTGCGATCAAGGCGACCAGCTCGTGCAGGCGTTGCGCGTTTGCTACCGGTTCAACGATGCCGGGTTCGCCGCCTGCACCAAGCAGGGCGTGGGGTTGCCGCCGTGAGCAGCAGTGAGGCGTGACCGCATTCGCATTGCGTGCGGGTTGAGGCCACGCGGCGACGCCTGAGCAGGTTCGACTGGCCCCCTCCCGCTAAAGCGGGGGAGGAGAAGGGGTTACCGCGCGCTGATCTTGAGGCCGAACGCGTCCTTGGCGAAGCTGCGGCCGCCCAAGAATTGCAGGCCCATCGCCATGAGCGGCACCGGCCGCTGGGGCTCGAGCGCCAGCCGGATCTCGTTCGGGCGCTCGATGAAGCGGAGGAGCGCCTCGAGCGCCTCGCGGTGGACCGGATCGCGCGTCTGATCGCGCTCCTCCTTGAGATCGCGCAGGACGCGTTGCAGCGCCTCGGCCTCGGAGATGTTGCGCTCGGCGGCGTGGGCCTTCAGCAGCCGGCTCACCAGCTGGCGGTCCTTGAACGCGATCGAGGCGCTGACCAGCGTCGTCGTCATGCCGGCCGAGAGCAGGGCCGCGCCGTCGTTGACACCTTTCCGCGGCACGTTGCCGAGCCGCAAGTTGAGCACCACCTCGCCGAGATCGGAGACGGCGAGCTGCACGTTGCTCAACTCGAACTCGCCGGTGTCCTCGTCGAGGCGGTAGCGCACGAAGAAATCGCTGGTGGTGCGCTTGTAGCCGGCGCGGTCGAGCAGGCGCTGCGCGTCCGCGGCCGGGCCGGTCGAGACGCCGATGAGCGCGCCGAACTGGCCCGAGGCGCGCGCCAGGTTCGTCAATGCCGTCGAGGGCACGTCGGCGCGCTTGATCTCGATGTCGGCGTAGCGCGGCGGGCCGCTCAAGCGCCAGTCGAAGTCCTTGACCGCCACGATCGCGGCTTTGATGCGGTCGCCGGTGAGCGTCACGAACTCGACGTCGCTCATGACGATCGATTGCCCGAGGATATCGGCGCGCACCGCGCCGTAGCGGAACTCCTTCGTGACCTTCCGCATGTCGCGGGCAAAGATGTCGGCCCGCTCCTTGAGCTTGGCGTTCGCGAAATGGTCGGCCGCGAAATAGCCGCCCCCGCCCACCGCCGCGAGGCGCGAAGAGAAGGGCAAGCGCATGAACAAGGGCTGGATCGTCGGCATCGGCGCCCTCGTGGCGGTGGGCGGGGGCGGCTATTTCGCGGCCGACCATTTCGCGAACGCCAA
>SBBV01000061.1 GCA_005240015.1 Candidatus Odyssella thessalonicensis
CGCCGGTGGCGGTGGCGGCTTCGGTCTCGGTCCAGAGCACGGCGCGCTCGCTCATGCACGCACCGTCGCGGCCGCCTTGCGCGCGACCTCGATGTCGTCGAACGGGAGCACCTTGTCACCCACGATCTGGCCCTGCTCGTGGCCCTTGCCGGCGATCACGAGCGCGTCGCCCGGCCCCAGCGCGGCAATGGCGGCGGCGATCGCTTCGGCGCGGTCGCCGATCTCGATGGCACCGCGCGCCGCGGCCATGATCTCCCTGCGGATCGCGGCCGGCGGTTCGGAGCGCGGATTGTCGTCGGTGACGTAGACGCGGTCGGCGAAGCGCACCGCGATCTCGCCCATGATCGGGCGCTTGCCGCGGTCGCGGTCGCCGCCGCAGCCGAACACCACCGCGAGTTTTCCTTGCACCTGCGGGCGCACTTCCCTCAACACCGCCTCGAGCGCGTCGGGCTTATGCGCGTAGTCGACATAAATCGGCGCGCCATTGGGGTGGCGCGCCGCGAGCTCCATTCGGCCCGGCGCGCCCTCGAGGGCGCCGAGCGCCGCAGCGGCTTCGCCGGGCGGCGCGCCGGTCGCGAGCACGAGGCCGAGTGCGCACAGCACGTTCCAGGCCTGGAACGTGCCGGCGAGCGCCACCGTGGCGCGATAGGCGTGCTCCCGGTAGCGGAAAGACAACAAAAGACGGCCGGGCTGCGGCTCCACCTCTTGGAGCTGCAGTCCGGCCGCCGGAGTTGCGCGGCCATAGGGGAGGAGGACCTGGCCGCGCTGGGCACACTGTTCCCGGAGCGCCGGGAATTCGGGCGAATCGGCGTTGAGCACCGCGCCGGCGCCCCTCGGCAGCAACTCGCCGAAGAGCCGCCACTTGGCGGCGCGGTAGCTTTCGATTGTCGCGTGATAGTCGAGGTGATCGCGCGCGAGATTGGTGAAGCCGCCGGCGGAAAGGCGTACGCCGTCGAGGCGGTATTGGTCGAGGCCGTGGCTCGAGGCCTCCATCGCGAGATGCGTCACGCCCGCGTTGGCGAGCGAGGCGAGATCGGCGTGGAGCGCCACCGGGTCGGGCGTGGTGAGCGCGCCGTAACGGTCGACGCCGGGGCCGCGGATGCCGAGCGTGCCGACGCTCGCCGACTTCAAGCCGAGCCGGCCCCAGATCTGCTGGCAATAGGACGCGGTCGAGGTCTTGCCGCTGGTGCCGGTGACGGCGACGACGGTCGCGGGCTGGCTTTGATAGAAGCGCGCGGCCATGAGGGCCAGGCGCCGGCGCGGGTTGCGGTCGCGCACGAACGGGCCCGGGCCGGGCGTGTCGGCGTCGGCGAGCACGGCGACGGCGCCGCGCGCGAGCGCGTCGGCGATGAAGTGGCGGCCGTCCGCTTTGCTTCCGGGCAGCGCCGCGAAGAGATAGCCGGGCGCCACTTTGCGCGAATCCGAGGTGATGCCGGCGATCTCGCGCTCGAGCAGCGCCGGTTCGGCGGCAAGCCTCGGATCGTCGATGAGGGCCGCCAGCTTCATCACCTCACTCCGTTGCCGCGCGCTCGGTGCGGCCGCTCGGCCTCGCCGCGGGCTTCGCCGCAGGCTTGGCGGGCTTGGCCTTCTTGTCGTCCGGCGCTTCCGAGGTGTTTTCGGCCGGCAGCACGCCCAGGAGCGGCGCTGCCTTCAAAACGACTTCGCGCACGACCGGTGCCGCCACGACGCCGCCGGTCGCCTCGGGCGTCTCCGCGCTGGCCTTGGGCTCGTCGACCATGACGAGCACCACGTAGCGCGGGGCATTCATCGGGAAGGCCCCGACGAAGGAGGAGATGCGCGTGTTGCGGCGATAGCCTTTCTTGCCCGCCGACTTGTCGGCGGTGCCGGTCTTGCCGCCGACGAAATAGCCCGGCGCCTCGGCGCGGCGGCCCGTGCCCTTCTCGACGACGAGGCGCATCAGCGCACGCATCTCGGCCGAGGTCTTCGCGCTCACCACGGGCACGTAGGCGATCGGCTCCTTGGGATCGCGCTTGATGAGCGTCACCGGCGCGCGTTTTCCGTCATTGATGATGCCGGCGACGGCGCTGGCGAGGTGCAGCGGCGTCACCGAAAGGCCGTGGCCGAACGCGATGGTGATCGTGTTGAGCGGCTTCCAGTCGCGCGGGTAGAGCGGGGCACCGACCTCGGGCAGCTCGATGCCAACCGGCTTCAGCATGCCGGCGCGGCCCATGAATGCGCGCTGGCGCGGCGTGCCGGCCTCGAGCGCCATCTTGGCCGAGGCGATGTTCGAGGAATACTGGAAGGTCTCGGCGACGGTGAGCCAGCGGCCTTTGCCGTGATAGTCCTTGATCGCGAATTTGCCGTGCTTAAGCGGAAAGCGCGCGTCGTAGCGCTTTTCGAGCGTCGCGATGCCGGAATCGAGCGCCATCGCCGTGTTCAGGATTTTGAACGTCGAGCCCATCTCGTAGGTGCCGAGCGTCACCCGGTTGAAGCGGCCGTCCTCGCTGGCGCGGCCCGGGTCGTGCGGATCGAACTCGGGCAGCGAGACCAGCGCCACCACTTCGCCCGTGCGCACGTCGAGGATCGTGCCCATCGCGCCGATCGCGCCGTGCCGCTTCATCGCCGCCGCCAGCTCCTCGCGCAGCACGTGCTGGACGCGAAGATCGAGCGAGAGCGTGATGCGGTCGCCGCGCTTCAAGCGGCCGTCGAACTGCCGCTCGATTCCGGCGATTCCGTGGTTGTCGACATCGGCGTAGCCGACGATGTGGGCGCCGAGGGGGCCATGCGGATAGACGCGGCGGCGGTCCTTGCGCGCGCCGATGCCGGGCAGCCCCTGCGCGATCACCTCCTGATACTCCTTGGGCGTCAAATGCCGGCGCAGCCAGACGAAGCGCTTCTCGGAGACCTTCAGCTTCTCGGCGAGATCGCCGGGGTCGAGCTCGGGAAAAAGGCGAACGAGGCGCACCGCCGTTTTCTCGGGATCGATCACCATCTTGGGGTCGGCGTAGAGCGACCAGGTGACGATGTTGGTGGCGAGCAGCTCGCCGTTGGCGTCGGCGACCTCGCCGCGCGAGCGCTCGCGGCCGCCCTCGCTGTCGCCGGCGGCCTTGGCGGCCATGCGCTTCGGATCGGCGCTGGATTTCAGCAGCGTCACGTCGATGAGCCGCCCGCCCACCAGCGCGAAGGCGAGGAAGAACAGCCCGCCGAGCACGAGCAGGCGCGTGCGCCCGGTCTCGATGGCGGCGCCGAGCGGCCCCTCGAAACGCGGCTGCCCGGGGCGGCATTGCGCCCCGGGCGAAAGCGGACGGCACAGCTCGCGGATGCGGAGCATCATCTCGGGCGCCACGCCTGCTGGGTGAGCGCGCGCGCCTCGCGCATGATGCCGTCATGCGCGATGGCTTCGCGCGACGCCGTTTCGATGGGTGCGGCCTCGGCGAGGCGCTGCGCGAGGCGGTCGAGCGAGGCTAGCTGGCGTGCCGCCACCGGCTGCAGGTCGAGCTTCTGGGTGGCGAGGCGGCGCAGGCGCTCGGGCTGATTGAGATAGCTCCACTCGGCGCGCAGCACCTGGATCGCCTCGCGCTCGTCGTCGATCGCGCGCTGGATGCGGGCGAGCTCTTTCTCCTGCTCCTCGACCTGGGCCTTCAAATTGTAGAGGCCGAAGACAAGGCCGGCGAACAAGAGCGGCCAGAGCAGACGGGTGATGCGCCTCATGGCGAAAGCCTCCTCTCCTCGCGCGGCCATGCCGGGGCCGCGGTGCGAATGGCGGTCCTAAGACGCGCCGAGCGGGCCCGGGGATTGGCCGCGATTTCGGCCGGCCCCGGACCCACCGGGCGGCGCTGCGGAACGTCGAAGGTGGGTGCGCGCCCGCGTCCGGTTTCGGGCGCATGGCGCGAGCCTCTGGGCGCCTGGCCGCTGCGCGCGCGCAGGAACGATTTGACGCGGCGATCCTCGAGCGAATGGAACGCGACGACGGCGAGCCGGCCGCCCGACGCCAGCACCGTTTCGGCCGCCGCGAGGCCGCGGTCGATCTCGGCGAGCTCGTCGTTCACGGCGATGCGCAGCGCTTGGAAGGTGCGCGTGGCGGGATCGATCGCGTCGCGCGCGGCAGGCACCGCGCCGCGAACGATCTCCGCCAGCGCCCCCGTGGTGGCGATCGGGCCCCCCGTGCGAGCTTTCACGATCGCCTTGGCAACGCGTCTGGCATGGCGTTCTTCGCCGTAGACCGAGATGATTTCCGCGAGCTCGGCCTCGCTCGCACGATTGACGAGATCGGCGGCGCTCCGGCCGGATTTCTCCATGCGCATGTCGAGCGGGCCGTCGGCGCGGAACGAGAAGCCGCGCTCGGCGCGGTCGAGCTGCATCGAGGAGACGCCGAGATCGAGCGCCACGCCGTCGACGAGCTTGACGCCGCGCGCGGCCAGCAGTTCGGCCATGTCGCCGAAGCGGCCCGCGATGAGATCGAGGCGGCCGTCGTAGCGATGCTTCATCGCCTGGCCGCTCGCGATGGCGTCGGGATCGCGGTCGATGCCGTAGACCTTGCAGGGCGCCGCATCGAGGATCGCCGCCGAATAACCGCCGGCGCCGAACGTGCCGTCGACATAGATGCCGCCGGCGCGCGGCGCGATCGCGGCGAGCACTTCGTTGACCAGGACGGGGACATGGCCGCTCATGGCTTGTCCTCGCCCACGGTGAAGAGGCGCGCCAGCGAGAGGCGCTCGCCGCCGAGCTTGGATTTCGTCTCGGTGCGCGCGGCCTCGTGCTTGGCCGGATGCCAGATCTCGAAAATGCGGCCGCGGCCCACGAACACCGCGGTGTCTTCGACCCCGGCGTGGCCGCGCAGCGCGCTCGGAAAGACGAAGCGTCCTTCGGGATCGAGCGAAAGCTTCACCATCTCGCCGAGCACGAGTAGCACCTGCTCGCGCCTGGCCTCGCTCATCGCGCCCGGCGTGTAGGCGCGCTTGACGAGATCCTCGACGAAAGCGTGGTCGCAACCTTCGATGACGGGCGCGCCGTCGGCGGGCATCAGCACGGCGCTGGGATCGCCGGACGCATGCAGCGCGTCGCGGAAGGCGGCGGGCATCGAGACCCGGCCCTTGCCGTCGACCTTCATCGCATGGGTGCCGAAGAAAACGGCCATCCGCCCGGTTACCCCTGGGCGGCGCACTCAGGTTCGGCTCGCACCGTGCGCTTGCGGCCTCAGAACCCCCAGTACGCCGCGCGTCCCCACCCGGGCGAAGCGGCATTCGTTGCGCAGGCGGAGCCGCCACCCAGATCAAGGGGATGGGATATCATGGGAATTCATGGGCGTCAACAAAATCCCAGTAAAAATCCTCGGCTTTTCTTGGACTTGGTAATACTCTGTTCAACTCTTCTAGATGTCGCAGGGGTCTTTCTTTGTTCACGCAAAGAATAGCGCGAGAACTATTTGAGAACATCTCGGCGAGTTCTGATGTTCTACTTTCGTACTCGAACGGCTAGAGATTCTACCACGAAACGCGCGCGAGCGCGCAGGTATGAGCAAGAAGAAAAGAAGATGCCAGACGGTCTATAAGCCGGGTTCTGTGCCGCGGTTGCCCGCGGCGATGGCCATTCCTCTAGGGCGCGCCTTGCGGAGCGCCTCGTGCAACCAACCCGGACGGCAGCGCGGAAAACGCCTTCAGCTGCCGCGAGGCAGCGTCGCCGTCCCTATTCGGTCTTGCTCCCGGTGAGGTTTTCCGTGCCGCGTCCATTGCTGTCCGCGCGGTGCGCTCTTACCGCACCTTTTCACCCTTGCCGACGAGCCCGAAGGCGCGCCGGCGGTCTACTTCTCTGTGGCACTGTCTCGGGGGTCACCCCCGCCGGGAATTACCCGGCACCGTCTTTCCGTGGAGCCCGGACTTTCCTCGTCCGATCTGCGGACGCGCGAGCGCCTGCAGATCGTCCGCGGCCATCCGACCGTCTGGCACCAGAGGTAAACTAGGGGGCGGGAGGGCCTGGCTTCAAGCCGGCCAAGACGGTCTTCGGACGCGCGTCAGGCGGCCGCTCGAGCTCACGCCGCGGAAGCCGCAGCGACCCGCGACAGCGCAGCCTCCAGTCTTGATTTGGACTGATCAGTCATATCAATAAATCCAATAGTCAGTCGAGTGGCTTGGCCGCGCTGGCGGGCCTGGATTCCCCAGTTGAGTTTGTCTTTGAAGCCGACCTTCGGCGCGGCCCCCGTGTATTCGAGGACGAGGCGCTGGCCCGTCACCCACGGAATTCCCGAGATCCGTGCGCCCTTGAGTTGGCTCCACGGGATGGTGCCGATGCCGAGCAGGTCGACGGTGACGCCCTTGGCGTCGATCGTGAGGAAGGGCTCCCGTCGCTCGCTGCGCCTGACGACGCCGGGAAGCAACATGATCACCACCGCGACCATGCCGGCGATACCGCCGATCAGCGCCGCCGTCTCCCAGACCGAGCCGATCACGACCACCGCGACCAGACCGCCGAGCACGGCGCAAACGAAGTTCGCCCAGACCTTGCCGGGGCTGTAGCGGACGGCGACCATCACGCCTCCTTTGCTGCGCAAGCGCGACCCCTGGCCGGGCCGCAGCCTCGAATTCCTTATACGCCCGCGCGCCCCGCGGCGCGCCGGCTCAGCGGACCTCGCGCCGCAAGAGGGCGGCCAGCGCCGCCGTCTCGCCATCGGGGATGCCCGAGACCAGCGCGGGCCTAAAATGGCGCTGGAACGCTGTGATCGCCGCGCGTGTGTCCTCGTCGAGGACTCCGCTCTCCGGGCAATCGTAGCCGATCGCGGCGAGATCGCGCTGCAGGTCGGGCACCCGCACCGAGCGGCTCACGTCGAGCCGCGGATGCTTGGGCCACACGCCGAGCCCCTCGGCCGCGAGGCGCGGCCAGGGAAACAGCTCGCCCGGATCGGTCTTGCGCCTGGGTGCCACGTCGGAATGGCCGAGCACCCGCCAGGGCGGGATGCGGTGGCGCTTCACGATGCCGCGCGCCAGCTCGATCAGCGCCGCGATCTGCGGCGCGGGAAACGCGCGATAGCCGAACTCGTGGCCGGGATTGACGAGCTCGATGCCGATCGAGCGGTCGTTGACGTCGCGCGCGCCGGCCCACGCCGACGCACCCGCGTGCCAGGCGCGCTTATCCTCGGCGACGTGGCGATAGACCGTGCCGTCCTCGTCGATCGTGTAATGCGCGCTGACCTTGGCGATGGGATCGCAGAGGCGCTGCAGCGCACCCGCGGCGTCCGGCATGCCGGTGTAATGCAGGAGGAGAATGTCGATGGGCGCGCCCTCGCGCCGCTCGTTGAAGTTGGGCGAAGGGCGGTCGACGAGACGCATGTTCACCGTTGCGGCGGCGGCAGGCCTTGCGCCGGCCGGCGGACGGTGATGATGGTGACCCCGGCGAGCGTGATCAAGCCGCCCGCGAGCGTCCACCAGGTGAACTGCTCGGAAAGGATGATCACCCCGAACAGCACGCCGAACACCGGCGTCAGCAGCGCGAACGGCGCCGTCACGTTGATCGGGTGGCGCTGGATCAGCCCATACCAGAGGCTGTGGCTCACGATGCTGACGAAGACCGCCATGTAGAGGATCGGCCAGGGGCCGTTCCAGCCCATGCCGAGCGCCGCCTCGACCGGCCGGTCCTCGAGGATCAGCGAGAGGATCACGAGCTGCGGCGTCGCCATCAGGCACATCCAGCCGACGAGCGAGAGCACGGGCACGTCCTTCAGGAACTTCGTCTGGACGATCGAGATCGCCCAGGCGAGCGAGGCGCCGATCATGAGGAA
>SBBV01000399.1 GCA_005240015.1 Candidatus Odyssella thessalonicensis
ATTTCTATCACGCGACGCCTGCGCGCGCCGCGCTCGAAGCCGAGCTTGCCGAGCGCCAGCACCGCGAACGTGGCGCCCGGGATGCGGCCATGCCGGCGGGCGAAATCCGCGCTCGTCGCCGGCAACAGGCCCGCGATCACCGCGTCGGCGATGTCGGACAGCGCAGTGCCGGCGCCGCCAGCGTCGATGATGCCGTGCAGGAACTGCACGCTGGCCTGAAACCGCCGATCCTGCGCCCAGCGCCGTGCCGCGTCGAGAATCTCCTCGTAGCTGCCGGCGCCGGACACGGCGGCGGCAAGCTCGGCTTCGAGCGCGGCGCGCGCAGGCGTCGCGTGATAGAAATCGGGCGAGAGCACGGTGTCGAACAGGACCGGCCGGCGCGCGAGCCGTTCGGCCAGGCGCGGCGCGCTGCCCATGATCTCGGCCAAGAGCGCGAGCACGCCCGGATTGGCGTGGAGCAGCGCAAAGAACTGGGCACCTGCCGGCAATTGCGCGATGAACGTATCGAAGCGGCGGAACGCGTCGTCGGGGTTCACGCTCTTGGCCAGCGCCGCGATGATCGCCGGCACGAGCTCGGTCAGAACCTCGCGCGCGCGGGCGCTGCGCATCGCTCGGTGGCGCCCGTGATGCCAGCCGCGGATCAGCGCCGACACGGTTTCGGGATCGCGATAGCCGAGTCTGGCGATGGTGGCGAGCGTCTCCGGGTCGTGCTCGACGCCGGTAAAGACGAGGTTGCCGGGCGCCGCCAGGCTGGGCGCCTCTTCGAACAGGTGGCCGTAATGATCCTCGACGCGGCGGAGATGGAACAGCAGATCCTGCGCGAGTGCGTCGGCGTCGTCGTAGCCGGCGAAGCGCGCGAACGCTTCGAGCTCGGCCGCCGTCTCGGGCAGCGCATGCGTCTGCTGGTCGTCGACCATCTGCAGCCGGTGCTCGACCATGCGCAGGAAGCGATAGGACTCGATGAGCTCGTCGGCCACCCGCTGCGGCGTGCGGCCGGCGGCGGCGAGCGCGCGCAGCGCATCGCAGGTGCCGCGCTGGCGCAGGCCGGGCTCGCGCCCGCCGAAGATCAGCTGCTGGGTCTGCGCGAAGAACTCGATCTCGCGGATGCCGCCGCGGCCGAGCTTGACGTTGTGCCCGGCCACCGCGATCTCGCTGCCGCCGCGATGCGCGTTGATCTGGCGCTTGATCGAGTGGATGTCCTGGATCGCGTTGAAATCGAGGTTGCGCCGCCAGATGAACGGGCGCAGGCGCTTGAGGAAAGCCTCGCCGGCGGCGCGGTCGGCGGCGACCGGCCGCGCCTTGATCATCGCCGCCCGCTCCCAGTTCTGGCCCATCGATTCGTAGTAGGTCTCGGCCGCCAGCACCGAGACCGCGGCCGGCGTCGAGGCCGGATCGGGGCGCAGGCGGAGATCGGTGCGGAACACGTAGCCGTCGGGTGTGCGCGTGCTGAGGCTGCTCATGGCGCTCTGCGTGAGCCGGATCATGTTCTGGCGCAGCCGGTCGGGCTCGCGCGTGGCGAGCTTGTCGGGCTCGTAGAAGACCACGAGGTCGATGTCGCTCGAGTAGTTGAGCTCGACCGCGCCGAGCTTGCCCATGCCGAGCACGATGAGGCCGCTGCGCTCGACGCCCTCGGGCGGCAGCGTGATCGCGCCGGCGCGCGCGAACCGGCGTGCGTGCAGCGACACGGCGATGTCGACGGCGCGGCCGGCGAAGTCGCTGAGCGCGCGGGTCACGGTCTCGAGCGGCCAATCGCCGGCGAGGTCGGCCAGGGCCACGACCAGCGCCACCTGCGCCCTGGCACGGCGCAGCGCGCGCTCCACCGCGGGCGGCTCGGCCTCTGGCGTGCATTCGCGCAAGAGCGAGTCGAGCGCCCGGGCGAGCACCGCCTCGGGCCCCGACTGCGCATAATCCAGCGCCACCTCAAGATTGCTTAACAGAGTCTCGGTTAGAAACGGGCTGGAGCCGAGAATGCCCGTCAGCAGGGGTTCCCAACGTATATCTTCGATGAGACGGCGGGCGGCGCGAGACGACCCCGAATCGGCAAGTTTTGCGGCCGCTTCGCGCCACCGCTCGACCCCCACGGCCGCGGCATCCGGCCGCCCGGGGCGCGGGACATTTCGCCTTGGTTTCGCTATATTGTTCGGCATTCTCGGAACTTGGGGGTTCGTACGAGAGCACTAGACGGAATAGCAAGGCCGAGCAATGCGTTGCATCGCTCGCGCCGGGGACAGGATTCGTTTGCTGAGAGTAGGACGTAGCATCGCGAAATGGGGGCGGCGCGCCTTGGGCGCGCTCGCCGTGCTGGGGCTGGCCGCCGTCGCGGTGCTGGCCATCCGGCTGTCGCAGGGCCCGATCGCGATCGACCGCTTCAAGCCCGAGATCGAGAGCGCGCTGCAGCCCGGCGACGGCTCGTTCCGCGTGATCCTCGGCCACGCCGAGATCGCCTGGGAGGGCTGGAGCGAGGGGCTGCGCATCCGCGCCACGCACCTCCGCCTCGAGCGTCCCGACAGCACCGTGCTCGCGACTGTGCCGAGCGTGTCGCTGCGCGTCGGCGTCGGCGCGCTGATGCGCGGTGAAGTGGCGCTCAAGGAAGTGACGCTCACGAGGCCGGAGCTGCGGCTCGTCCGCACCGCCGACGGCCGCGTCGAGCTCGGCCTGAAGCAGGCGCAGAAGAGCGCCGGGCCGATGCTGCCGAGCCTCTTGCGGGCGCTCGCCCGCGACCGGCGCGAGAGCGAGGCGGCGCCGATGGGCGAGCTCGAGCGCGTCTCGATCGTCGACGGCGAGCTCATCGTCGACGATGCCAATCTCGGCCGCGAGTGGACCGCCATGCACGTCAACGGCGAGCTCAGGCGCGATGCTGACGGCATCGTCGCCACGATCGGCTTCGAGCTCGCGGTCGATGGGCGGACGGTCAAGCTCGCATCGAAGGCCGTGCACCGCCGCGCCGACGGCACGGTCCGGCTCGGCGTGCAGTTCAAGGACCTCTCGCCGCGTCTGTTCGCCTCGGCGCGTGGCGCCATGCGCGCGCTGGCCTGGTTCGACACGCCGTTCGGCGGCTCGATCGAGTTCGACGCGCGCGACAGCGGGCGCATCGAAGGCGCGCGCTTCGACCTCCGCGGCACGCGCGGCAGCCTCACGATCCCCGGCTATTACAACACGCCGCTCGAGATCGCCGATTTCGTGCTCACCGGCGGCCTCACCGAGAACGGGCGCCGCCTCGACATCGGCAAGTTCGAGATCCGCACCGCCGGGCCGAAGCTCTCGACCTCGGGCGTGTTCCTCGGCGACGAGCAGAACTGGAGCTACAGCGGGACCTTCTCGCTGTCTTCGTTCCCCGCCATCGATATCGGGAAGTATTGGCCGGTCGGGTTGAAGCCACGCGCCCGCCATTGGGTTACGAGCAACATCACGGCCGGCACGGTCGAGCAGCTCGATCTCCGCATCGCGCTGCGCAAGCGGCCGGATACGGCCGAGCCGCTGCTGCTCGATCTCGTCAAGGGGGCGTTCCGCTTCAGCGGCATCACCGTCCGCTTCATGGACCATCTGCCGCCGGTCACCAAGGTCGACGGCTTCGCGACGTTCGACGACAAGGACCTGAAGTTCAGCATCGAGCGCGGCGAGCTCGAGGG
This sequence comes from Candidatus Odyssella thessalonicensis, assembly GCA_005240015.1. Lineage (GTDB taxonomy): Bacteria > Pseudomonadota > Alphaproteobacteria > Bin65 > Bin65 > SBBV01. The sequence continues at coordinate 3,630 of SBBV01000399.1, forward strand.
CGTGAAAGTCAGCGGCGGCAAGGTCGACATCCTCGGCTTCGAGAAGCCGGCCGAAGACTTCATCGTGGTCGCCCCGATCGAAGGCAAGCTCGGCGACATCCTGCGCGTGCTCGACCGGAAGCCGCTCGGCTTCGCGAGCGCGCTCGGGGTCAATCCGTTGGCGGTGAGCGCCGACGCCAAGGCCACGATCAATGTCCGCTTCCTGCTGACCCGCGAGGTCAAGATCGACGACGTCGACATCCGCGCCGACGCCGATCTCACGCGTTTCGGCTGGAAGAAGGGCCTGTTCGGCCTCGACATCGCTGACGGCCGGCTGAAGCTCGCCATCGACGCCAAGGGCATGACCTTGGCCGGCGACGGCCGCCTTGGCGGCGAGCCCGCCACGCTCAAATGGAGCGAGTCCTTCGGCAAGAGCGCGGTGCCGCGGCGGATCCTCGACTTGAAGACTCGCTTCAAGGTCGAGACCATGGCCGCGGCCGGTTTCGACGTCCGTCAGCACATGAGCGGCAGTTTCGGCGCCGAGCTCAAGATCACCGGCACCGACGACGGGCGCACGCAGCTCGACGGGGTCAAACTCCACGAACTCGCTGATTCGATTCGCGAACACGGCGTATTGCAGCCGATC
>SBBV01000065.1 GCA_005240015.1 Candidatus Odyssella thessalonicensis
ATCGGAAACAGGCCGTAGACCCGCTCGAGCGATTCCTGGCGATGGGCGCGTGCCGCGGCCAGATAGCAGCCGAGCTCGAGATTCTCCTCGACCGTCATCTTCGCGAACAGGCGCCGCCCTTCGGGAATGAGCGCCACGCCGCGATTGCACATCTCCTGCGCGGTGGCCGCGGTCGCGTCGGCGCCGGCGAAGCGCAGCCTGCCGCGCCGGATCGGCAGGAGGCGCGCGATCGCGTTGACGAGCGTGGTCTTGCCCGCGCCGTTGGGCCCGAGCACCGAGACGATCTCGCCCTCGCCGACCTCGATCGAGATGTCCCAGAGCGCCGGCGCGTCGCCGTAGCCCACATTGAGGCCGCTCACCTCAAGCATGCGCGGCTCCGAGATAGGCGCTGACCACCTCGGGATTGCGCACGACGTCGCGCGGCGCCCCCGCTGCGATGACCTGGCCGTAATTCAGCACCACGAGCCGGTCGCTCAGCTCGAGCACCGCGCGCATGTTGTGCTCGACGAAGAGGATCGTGGTGCCGGCGTCGCGGATGCGGCGGATCAGCGCCAGCGCGTTCGCGACCTCGGACGGCGTCAGGCCCGCCAGCACCTCGTCGAGCATCAGCAGAATCGGATGGGCTGCGAGAGCGCGCGCCAGCTCGAGGAACTTGCGTTCGTGCAGGTTGAGCTCGGCGGGCAGGTGATCGCGGTGCGCGCCGAGCCCGGCGAATTCGAGCCAGTGCTGCGCTTCGGCGCGGATCGTGCTGCGCTGGTGATCCGCGCGGCCGAAGGTGCCGGCGAGCACGACGTTCTCGAGCGCGGTCATATGCCAGAACGGGCGCGGGATCTGGTAGGTGCGCGCGATCCCGAGCGCCGCGATGCGGTGCGCGTCGGAGCGGCCGATCTGGCGCCCCTCGAGCACGATACGGCCGCCATCGAGCCGGTATTGCCCGCTCACCACGTTGATCAGCGTCGTCTTGCCCGAGCCGTTGGGGCCGACGAGCCCCAGGATCTCGCCGCGCTTGAGCTCCAGCGAGACGCCGCGCAGCGCGCGGATGCCGCCGAAGGATTTCTCGACGCCGGTGCAGGCGAGCAACGGCACTCCCGGCGCTGCGTGCTGAACGCGGGGCGTCGATTGCGCGGGCAGCGGCGCCGCAGCCAGCGCCGGGGGCCGTCCCCGGATCCTCAACCAGCGCTTCGCCTGGCGCAGCAGCGTGGGCACCACGCCCTCGGGCAACAGCAGGATCACGGCGACAAGGCCGACCGCCACCACCGCGCGGCCGATCGTGGCCTCGGCGCCGCCGGTGAACGCGAACAGCGAGGCGCCGATCAGCGCGGCACCCACGGCCGGCCCGAGCCAGTGCCGCATGCCGCCGAGGATGCTCATCAGCACGACGTAGAGCGGGACCGTGATGTTGAAGGTCTCCCCGACCGTGACGTAGCTGACATACATCGCGTGCACGGCGCCGACCGCGCCCGCGATGCCGGCCGAGATCGCGAACGCGATCATCTTGTAGCGGAAGGTCGGGACACCTTTCACCTGGGCGACGTCCTCGTCGTCGTGAATTGCGAACAGGCCGAGGCCGAGGCGCGAATGGGCGACGAAATAGGCGGCCGCCACCGCGATGACCGCGAGGATCAGGCCGAGGAGGTAGATCGTCGCCGTCGGACTGCCGAGGTTGGGCAGCGGGACCGCACTGAGGTAGACGCCCGGGCCGCCGTCGATCGGCGTGTTGAGGATGATCGACGAGAGAACGAACGCCACCGCCAGCGTGAGCAGCGCGAAGAGATCGCCGCGCAGGCGGTGGAGGCGGAACACCACCGCGCCGATGCCGGCGGCGAGCAGCGCCGCCACGGCCGCCGCCGCCGGGATCGTCCAGAGGAACGGGATCGAGAACTTCGTCGTGAGCGTGGCGGTGGTGTAGACGCCGGCGCCGAAGAAGGCGCCGTGGCCGAAGCTCAGATAATGCGCGTAGCCCGAGAGGATGTTCCAGCTCGTCGCCAGCGCGATCCAGTAGAACAGGATGTAGAGGAACGACTCGTAGAACGCGGCCGGACGCGCCGCCGGCAAGAGGAACAGCGCCAGCGCCGCGATGGCGGCCGCGGCCGGCGCCGCATAGCAGGTGCGGGTCAGAGCCATCGCGGCTGCCAGATCATCAGCGCGATCAGGAGCGAGAACGCGACCACCGGCGCCCAGGGCTGGTTGGTCACGGTCACGGTCAGCGCTTCGGCGACGCCGATCAGCACGCCCGCGACCAGCGCGCCGAGCGGATTGCCGAGCCCGCCGATGATGACGACCGCGAACACGACGCCGAACCAGGAAAACATCTGTGCCGGCGCGAGCGTGGTGGTGAGCGCGATGAAGACGCCGGCGATGGCCGCCGAGGCTGCGCACACGCCAGCGATGAGCAGCGCGTTGGTGCGGTGGTCGATGCCGAACGCCGCGGCGATGGCCGGGTCCTCGGCCGAGGCGCGCACCGCCTTGCCGAAATAGCTCCAGCGCAGGCCCGCCCAGGCGGTGAAGGCCAGCGCGGCCGCGAGGGCGAACGCGACCAGCTCGAGCAGCGGGATGTAGACCGGGCCGAGCTTCGTCGACGCGGTCGAGTAGGGCAGCTCGTAGCGGCGAAAGTCGGCGGTCCAGACGAGCTGGATCGCCGCCTCGATGACGACGATGAAGCCGAACGTGACGAGCAGCGAGACGAGCCCGCTCACGCGCAGGCGCGCCAGCGCCCAGTGCAGCCCCGCGCCGAAGACGAAGAAGAGCGGCACGAGCACGAGCGCCGAATACCACGGCGACCAGTGGTAGACGGTGCCCAGATGATAGGTGAGGTAGGCGGAGAGGAACGCGAGCCCGAAATAGGCGATGTTGATGAGATGGAGCAGGCCCCAGCTCAGCGTCAGCCCGAGCCCGAGCAGGCCGTATAGTCCTCCGATCAGGACGCCGGAGACGAACGCCTGCGCGAGCAGATTAAAGCTCGGCAAGGGCGCACCGGCCGGATCGATGACGCCCCCGCCGCCCGCCGAGCCTCAGGGCAGGTTCGCCTTGGCGCCCGCGAACTCCGCCGGCCACACCACGACCCACTTCTTGTCGATGACCTGCCTCACCTTCGACTGATCGGGCCCGTGATTGTTGGGCCCGTTGAAGGTGAGCTTGCCGATCATCGCATCGACCGTGTTGGCCTTGAGCCAGGCCGCCATCTTCTTGTCGTCGATGCTGTTGGTGCCCTTGATCGAGGCCTCGAGCAGTTGCCAGGCCGTCGCCGAGGCCGCGGCCTGAAAGTCGAAGAAGGGATAGGGAATCCGCAGCTCCTTCGCCTTCTCCCGATAGAGCGGGATCATCTCCGCAGCGCCCGGCCGCGTCGTGAACGGCGGATGCTCCTCGAAGTAGGTGTAGGCAAGCGCGTTGTTGCCCTCGGCCGCGAGCATCAGCGGGCCGGGCGCCGTGAACAGGTGGTAGTGGCGCGGCGGCGTGTAGTCGATCTTCTTCATCGCCTCGAGCAGCTGCACCGACTCGACGCCGAGCGCGCCGCAATAGACGAAATCGGGATTGGCATCCTTGACGCGCGCCGCGAGCGGGCCCCAGTCGCGCGTGCCGAACTCGTATTCGAGGTAGAGCACTTCCTTGATCTTGCGCTTCTCGGCCTCGGCGCGCGCGCCCTGCGCGATGAAGTGCGTCGAGGGGAACTTGCTCGCCACCACAGCGATGGTCTTGGGCGGCGTCTTGCTCGCCTGGAGCAGATCGAAGATCGGCAGCGGCGCGCTCTTGTTGGGCTCGGGGCCGATCGGCGAGGCCGGGAACTGCATCTCGTATTTGGCGAGATGCGGCAGGCCGAAGGTGTGCTGGATCAGCATCTTCTGATAGCGCTGGGCCACGCCCATCGCCGCCAGGATGTTGCCGGTCGCGTAGGGGCCGATGACGAGGTCGACCTTGTCGACCGTGATCAGCTTTTCGTAGAGGCTCCTCGCCACGTCGGGCTTCGACTGATCGTCGAGCAGGATCCACTCGACCGGGCGGCCGAGGAAACCGTCCTTCTTGTTGAGCAGCGAGACGTAGATCTCGCCGACCGCCTTGTGGATCAGCGAGGTCTGCGCGAGCGGGCCGGTCAGCGCGAGCGTGCTGCCGACGCGGATCGGCTTCCCTGAGGGCGCCGCGCGCAGCGGCTGGATGGCAGCGAGCGTGCTCGCCCCGATCGTGCCTGCAATACCGCCGAGAACCGCGCGCCGGCTGGCGCGACCCATGCGTTTGGCCATTGTCTCCTCCCTAGCACCGCCTCGTGGAGCGGATTGCGCGCCAGCTTAGGCCGGCGGAAACGCGTGCGCCGCTGGCGGCACCGCCAGCGCCGCGGCGGCGAGATCCAGGCGCGCGCGACCGGCGGCGAATTCCGCGGCGACACGCGC
>SBBV01000315.1 GCA_005240015.1 Candidatus Odyssella thessalonicensis
ACGAAGTTCTACGCCGAGTTCCTCGCCAAGCTCGGACTCGATCCGGCGGCGCTGCCGCGGCAGAACGACGTCGCCCGCTGGCCCGAAACCAAGGCCAAGTTCGCCGCCGCGTTCAAGAGCAAGACGCGCGACGAGTGGTGCCGCATCCTCGAGGGCAGCGATGCGTGCTTCGCGCCGGTGCTCTCGCTCGCCGAAGCACCGAAGCATCCGCACAACGCCGCGCGCGGCACCTTCACCGAAGTTGCGGGCGTGACACAGCCCGCGCCGGCGCCGCGCTTCCTGCGCACGCCCGGCGCCATCCAGAATCCGCCGCCCGCACCCGGCGCCAACACCGCCGAGGCGCTCGCTGATTGGGGCTTGGGTGCGAGCGAGATCGCGGCGCTCAAGAAGGCAGGAGCGGTCGCGTGAGGCGCCGGCCCTCACCTCCCATTCGCCGCAAGGGCGGCGAATGGGCTCCTCCTCTCCCGAGGGGAGAGGAAAAGAATGGCGCTCACTCCTATCTTCTCTCTCCCGCGCAGCGGGAGAGAAGGGGCCCATCGACGCGCACTTGCGCGGCGATGGGAAGCGAGGGCCGGCGATGACGATACTGACGCTGCGCACGATGCAGAACGATCTGCGCGCGTTGGCGCGCGACGACAGACACGTGGCGGCGGCGCTCGAGCGGTTCGGCTATCCGGCCTTGCGCCGGCGGCCGCCGGGCTTCGAGACGCTGCTGCGCGCGATCGTGTTCCAGCAGATCTCGATCCACGCCGCCGCCGCGATCTGGAAGCGGATCGAGGCGGCGGTGACGCCACTTTCCGCCGCGGCTTATTGCGGCGTCGGCGACGACGTGCTGCGCGCCTGCGGCCTCTCGCGCCAGAAGCTTGCCTACGCGCGAAGCCTCGCCGAGCTCGTCGCATCGGGCGAGGTGCCGCTCGAAGCGCTCGATCAGATGGACGACGCCGAAGCGGTCGAGCAGCTTACCAAGATCAAAGGTGTCGGGCGCTGGACGGCCGAGGTCTATCTGATGTTTGCACTCGGCCGGCGCGACATGTGGCCGTGCGATGATCTGGGCCTCATCGTCGGCATGCAGCGCTTGAAGAGCTTGCGCCAGCGCCCGGACCGGAAGCGCATGTTGAAACTCGGCGAGCCGTGGCGTCCGCGCCGCAGCGCCGCCGCGCATCTGCTCTGGCACTATTTCCACAAGACCACCGAGGAAGCGCGGATGCAGAAGGCGGACGGCGCGGCAAAGGGCGGCATATGAACTTCGCCGGCGAGCTCTCGGGTCCGCGCTTCGGCCCCGCCAAGGGCGGTCAGCCGAAGCAGCTTGTCGTGCTGCTGCACGGCTGGGGTGCCGACGGCAACGATCTCATCGGCCTGGCGCCCGCGCTGGCGCCAATCCTGCCCGACGCCGAGTTCCTTTCCCCTGACGGCCCGTTCCCGTGCGATGCCGGATTCGGGCGGCAATGGTTCTCGCTGGGCGACCGCGACCCCGGCGGCGACATGAGCGATCCGGTGATGACGGCGCGCCTCGCCGCAGTGGCGCCGATGATCGATGCGTTCATCGATGCGGCGCTCGAGCGGCGGGCCATTCCACCGGAGAGACTGGCGCTCGTCGGCTTCTCGCAGGGCACGATGGCCGCCCTTTACGTGGGCTTGCGGCGCCAGCGCGGCCCCGCGGGTATTCTCGGCTTCTCCGGCCACCTCGTCGCCGGCGCGGCGCTGGCGCAAGAGGCGGGCTCGCGCCCCGAGATCCTGCTCGTGCACGGCGAGATGGACGAGATCCTGCCGGTCGCCGCCACGCGCTATGCCGAGCAGATGCTGAAGAAGCACGGCTTCAAGGTGAACGCCGTCTACCGTCCCGGTCTCGGCCACGGCATCGACGAAGACGGGCTCCGCCACGGCGCCGCGTTCCTGAAGCGCGTGCTCGGCGCCTAGCGGCGACACATCAGCGTCATCCTGAGCGAAGCGAAGGATCTCTTGGAGGCAGGTCGAGGCCGGTCTAGGAGGCCCTGCCCCAAAGCGCAAGAGATCCTTCGCGCCGGCCGGCGGCCGGTCGCTCAGGATGACGGCGAAGGGTAGAACTTAAGCCGTGCCGCGGATCGGGTAGCCCTTCTCTTGAATGAACTGGAGACCCTTCAGGATCGCCGCGAGATCCGGGCGCGCGAAGGGCGCATTCGAGATGTCGACGATCTGCGCCTCGCCCTTGGGATTGATGACGAACAGCCCGGGCTCCGCGAAGGGCTGGTCGGTCTCCTGCGGCGAGCGCGGATTGGACACATAGAGCCCGAGCCGGCGCATGTCGGCGATCGAGAGCCCGTAGCCAACCGGGAAATTCGGCTGGATCTCGCCCATGAACGCGTCGGCCTTCTCGCGCGGATCGCCCGAGACCGCGAGCACATCGGTGTTGGCGGCCGTGTAACCGGCGACGAGGTCCTTCAACCCGGTGAGATAGCGCTTGCAGATCGGGCAGTGCTTGCCGCGGTAGACCACGACGAGTTGCCATTTGTCGCGCGTGCCGCCGATGGTCACCGTGCCGCCGCCCACCTTTCCGAGCGTGATCGCCGGCACCGCGGCGCCCGCACCGAGCTTCTCGGCCATGCTTTGTCTCCTTAGTGCAGATCGGGCCTGCGCCCCGTCCAATGCTTAGCCGCTTCCGCGCCAGGGCCGTCTTCACATCTTGACGAGGCGCGCGACCGCGCCGCTAGCGCTTTCCCGTCGAGCCATATGCAACCGCTTGATTCGGTCTCGATTTTGTAATGTAACCGCCCTATATTCCGCGCCACGATGACGGCCATGAATACAGTGCCTCAACCAAGACCCAGGTCCGACGCGGCCACCCGCCGCGTCCGGTTGAGGCCGCTCGCCTGAGGGGTGGGGGGACCGAGCCGTGGCACCTGATAACAACCCCGCTCTGGTCTTGAACGCGGATTTCCGCCCGCTCAGCTACTTCCCGCTCTCCCTTTGGTCTTGGCAGGACGCGGTGAAAGCCGTGTTCATGGAGCGCGTCAACGTGCTCTCCGAATACGAGCGCGTCGTGCACTCGCCGTCCTTCGCAATGAAGCTGCCGAGCGTGATCGCGTTGAAGGAATACGTGCCGCAGGCGCGCCGCCCGGCGTTCACGCGGTTCAACGTGTTCCTGCGCGACCGTTTCACCTGCCAGTATTGCGGCACGCACCGCTCGGCCGAGCACTTGACGTTCGACCACTTGATTCCGCGCTCGCGCGGGGGCCGCACGATGTGGACCAACGTCTGCACCGCCTGCGCGTCGTGCAACTTGAGGAAGGGCAACCGGCTGCCGCGCGAATGCGGCATGTTTCCGCGCCGCTTCCCCTACGAGCCGACGACACAGGTGCTGCAGGAGCACGGCCGCCAGTTCCCGCCCAACTATCTGCACCAGAGCTGGGCGGACTATCTCTACTGGGATACCGAGCTCGAGTCGGCATAAGCGCTCCGGCAGGACGCACCCAATCCGTCATCCCGAACGAGGCGAGATGGGACCGTGCGGTTCCAGCCGCGCCCTTTCTCGGCGGCGGGGACAAGGGCGCGCCTGGAGGCGCGCGGTCCCGAATTCTTCGCTGCGCTCAGGATGACACTGAGGAAAGCGCTTCAAAACCGCTCGGAGAGCCAGATCGCGAGGCGCGAGGCGTTGCGGATGGCGAAGGTGAGCGGCGCGTAGCCGGGCGTGTCCTTGGCGCCGTGTTCGAGCGCGATGCTGCGGTGCTCGAGCTCGTCCTCGCGGAATTCCTCGATGGCGTCCTTGAGCGCGGGTTCGCTCTCGCCGAGCCGCGCCGCCTGGCGGCGGTAGTGCTCGTCGATCGTGTCCTCGATGGCGACGGTGCAGGCCATCGCCGCCTTCTCGCCCAGCATCGCGGTGGCGGCGCCGAGCGCGAAGCCGGCGATGTGCCAGAGCGGCTGCAGCGCCGTCGGGCGCACGCGCCGCTCGATCATCATGCGGTTGAATTCGTCGAGGTGGCGCTGCTCCTGCTCGGCCATGCGGCGCAGGGCGGGCGCGGCGCGCGTCCGGCCCAAGACGGCGAGCTGCCCCGCATAGATGCGCGCGGCGCCGTACTCGCCCGCCTGGTCGACGCGGATCATGCGCGCGATCATCTCGGCGCGGCCGGGCTCGCCCGGCATCGCCTCGTCGAGCGTCCGTTCCGGGCGCGGCGCCGCGTCGGCGGGCTTCATCGCCCTTGCCGGCCGGCAGAAGCGGCGCGGAACGCGAACGTGGCCAGCGCCAGCGAGATGAGCGTGTTCCACGCCGCCATCGAGAGGCCGAACAGCGACCACGGGATCTGATCGCAGCGCGCCGCCGGCCGCCGCGCCATCGCCTTGTTGATGTCGTCCACGCTGATCGGCGTGTCGTCGCCCGCGCCCTCGCACACGGCAAGGCCCGCCCACCATTTCTGCTCGACGCCGGCGTGGAAGAAGCCGATCGCGGCCGTCGCCAGCAGTGCGAGGCCGACGAGGCCGAGCAGCCAGGGCCGGAGCGCTCCGGGACCGAGCGCCAGCGCGCCCGCCGCCAGCACCACCACCGCAATGTGCGGCCAGCGCTGCCAGTGGCAGAGCGGGCAGGGCGGCATTCCCAGCACGTACTGGAAGAACAGCGCGCCCAGCAGCAATCCGCCGCTGCCCAAGAGCAGCAGCAGCGGCGCATGGCGCCAGAGGGATTCGTCGCGGACGGCGAGGCTCGTCATCGGCGCTTTATATCTCCGCCTTTGCGGCGGAGCCATGACGCCAATGCGCGCGAGCGGGGCCTTTGCTCAGGCCGGGCTGGCGGGGGAGCGCGTGGGTGCGGTCCGCCGCGGCCCGATCATGACCGCCAGAACGCAGCCGCCGAACGCGAGGCCGAGACCGATCACCGGCGCAAGCCAGCCCTTGCCCGCCGCGCTGACGATCAGCGCAAACCCCAGCGCGAGCATCGTGACGATGCCCACCGCCACCATGCTCTCGATCCCTTCGCTGCGCGCCCAGAACGGCTTGGGCTCGCGCTGGCCGCCGCCGCGCAATATCGCAATCAGAAGGAAGCCGCCGGCCACGAGGCCGCCACCGATGATCGAGGTAATCATTGCCGAAGGTCCTCGTCAGAACCCCGGAATAATACCTAGCCTGTTATGCTTATGCCAAGCCCGGCAGCATGCTGATTTCTCGGGCAATCCGGCGTCAGAAGACCTTCACCGCGATGATGAACCCGCCGACGAGGACGACGAGGAAGGCGGTGGTGACGAGCGTCAGGTACTTCTCGACAAAGGTGCGGATCGAGGGGCCAAACAGCTTGAGCAGGCCCACTTCGGCATAGAAGCGGGCGCCGCGCGTCGCGATCGAGGCCAGGATGAAGACGATGAGGTCGAACTGCGCGGCGCCGCTGGCGATGGTGACGAGCTTGTAGGGGATCGGCGTCAGCCCCTTGATGAGGATGATCCAGAGCCCCCACTTGGCGTAGGCGAGCTTAAAGTCCTCATAGCCCTGGGCCATGCCGTAGAGGTCGATCAGCCAGCGCCCGAGCGTCTCGTAGAGGAAGTAGCCGATCGCCCAGCCGAAGACGCCGCCCGCCACCGAAGTGGCGGTGCAGACGAAGGCAATGGTCCAGCCGCGGTCGGGCCGCGCCAGCACCATCGGGATCAGCAGCGCGTCAGGCGGGATCGGAAAGAACGAGCTCTCGGTGAACGAAACCGCGCCCATCGCCCACATCGCATGCGGCTTCGAGGCGAGCGCGATCGTCTTGTCGTACATTCGGCGAAGCATGAAGCAGAGGACAGATGTCAGGAATCGGGGATCAGGGGAGGGCCAGGGAGGACGATCGCGGTCAACTTCGGTCCGGAACCCCTATACTAAAATTCTTGGCCAAGCGACCCTACATTGCTATCTGATCCCTGATTTCTGGCATCTGTCCTCTGATCTTGCCCCGGTGGCGGAACCGGTAGACGCGGCAGACTCAAAATCTGTTGCCCGCAAGGGCGTGGGAGTTCGAGTCTCCCCCGGGGCACCAGGCGCGGCGCGCTTCGCGGCGAGCGGCTAGTGCGCGGTCCAGAC
>SBBV01000473.1 GCA_005240015.1 Candidatus Odyssella thessalonicensis
AAACCTCGGCATCGCGCGCGGTCGAGACCGTGCAGCATCCGGCGCTGGCGCGCCTTGCCGCAAAGAAGCCGTTTGCGGCGATTCCGGGGCGTCTCTGGACCTGCGAGACGCCGTTCGTGGCCGAGGCGGCGGAGCGGCTGGCGCGTCTCCGCGCCGAGGCCGAGGCGCGCGAGCGCGGGCGCCGATGAGGAGCGGCGCGCTGCTCGGCGGATTGGGCGCGCTCGTGGTCGCCGGTTTCGCCGCCTCGCTCGCGCTGGGACCGGTGGCGATCGATCTGGGCGCGGCCCTCGCCGCCATTTTCGGCGACGGGCCCGAAGCGCTGCGCCTGATCGTGCTCGAGATCCGCCTGCCGCGCGCGATGCCGAGGTTTCCGCCGTGTCGATCGCGATCAGCGCGTCGATGCGCTCGGTCGCGATCAGCTCGAGATTGAGCCGCCCGCCGATGCGGAGCCCGAATTTCCGCGCGAGGTTCTCGAAGCCGGCGGCGTGGATCACGTCGTCGGCGAGCGTGGCGGGCTCGGCCGTGTATCCGCTCGTGTTGTAGAAGGCGAGCACCGGGCGCGGGCCGGGTGGCACGCGCGCGGCGACCGCAGCGAGGCGTCGGTCGAGCTCCGCGACCATCGCTTCGGCTTTGGCCTCCTCGCCGACGACCTTGCCGACCCAGCGCATGCCGGCGCGCACGCCGTCGATCGAATGAGCCAGCTTCATCACCTCGACGCGCTGGCCGACGCGGCGCAACAGCGCGATCGTCTCGGGCGCCGAGAACTCGCCGCCGATCACGAGGTCCGGCTGGAGCGGCATCACCTCCTCGGCGCGGCCATGCGTGGTGCGGAAGCCGCGCGCCTGGCGCGGCAGGTTCGACCAGTCGGGATCGGTCGCGAATTGCGTCAGCGCCGCGATGCGCCCGGGCTCGACCATCAGCAAAAGCAGCTGATCGACGCAGACATTGAGCGAGACGATGCGCTCAGGCTTGGCGGGGGCTTCGGCGCTCGCGCCGCAGGCTAGTGCGAGCGACGCGAGGAATGCAGCAGCCAGGTCCCTCATACAGCGAGCCTATGAATTGACCGTCATCCCGACCGGAGCGAGCCGCTCTGGCGGCTCGCGGAGTGGAGGGATCGCGCCCCACGCGCGGACGATCCCTCCACTCCGCGGCCGCGCCAAGTGGCGCGGCCGCTCCGGTCGGGATGACGAGTCGTTTATGTTCGCGCGCCGTGTCATTGCAGCGCCGCGAAGCGCACGCGCACGCCGGCGAACGCGCCGATGCCGGGCGTGCCGAAGCTGAACACTTCCTGGTACTTCTGGTTCAGCACGTTGTCGATGCGGCCGTAGATCTCGACATTGTCGTGGACCTTATACGAAGCCGCGAGGTTGAGCAGCACGAAGCCGTGCAGCGTCACGGCGCCGGTCGAGAAGTCCGAGAAGAAGACCGTGTCGCGCTGCGGCCCGTTGAAGCGCGCGTTGACGTGGAACCGCGCGCGCCCGTCGAGGAAGATGTAGGTCGCGAACACGCTGCCGATGTGCTTGGCGCGGCGCACCGGCTGGTTGCCCTGTGGATCCTGGGCGTCGGTGTAGGTGTAGGCGCCGCCCACCTCGAGGCCCTTCACCGGCCGCACCTTGGCCGCGATCTCGACGCCCTGGATGTGCGTCACGCCGATATCGTTGCGCGCGGTCTGCTGGGTCACCACGATGCGGTCGGTGAGCCGGTTGCGGAAATAGGTGACGTCGACGATCGCGCGCCGGTCCCAGAAGCTCTTCTCGATGCCGACATCCCAGCCGAAGGACTGCTCGGAGCGCAGGTTGGGATTGGGCGTGAAGCCCGGGAAGCGCCCGAAGAGCTGGAAGAGGTCGGGGTTCTTGATGCCGGTGCCGGCGCTCGCGTGCAGCCGCGCGGCCCATTCGCGCAGCACGTAGGCGCCCGTAGTGCGGTAGGTGGTGCGATCCTGGAAAAAGTTATTGTCGTCGTGGCGCACCGAGCCGGTGAGGAACAGGCGATTCCAGAGCCCGAGCGCATACTCGCCGACATAGCTCTTACTCTCGATCGCGCGCTCGAAGAAGCCGAACGCGCTCGACGAAAGCACCGACTGGCGTTCGTGCTCGAACAGGAACGTCACGCGGTGCTCGGCCATCGCGATCTCGGGCGTGTCGAAGCGGAAACTCGTCTGATTGTCGATTTTCCGGCGGCGCGACTTGTTGAGGAACATGCCGGGGAAGATGTCGCCGACCGAGTCGTTCTGCGTCCAGCCATAGGCGAGGCCGGTGCGGTTGGTGAGGCGACCGCCCAAAAGCTTGATGGTCCCGTCGGCGCGGCCGAACAGCTGCTCGAACTCGTAGAAGGAGCGGTCGTCGACGGCGATGCAGATGCCGCTCGGCTGGCACGGGATCGTGAAACCGTCTTGGAACGTATCGAAATGGCCGAGGCTCTTCGAGGAGCGGCCGGCGAACGAGAATTCGACATATTCCGACGGCGTGAACGTGGCCGTGCCGCTCAGCACGTTGATGCGGAACGGATCGCTCTCGCCATTGCCGTTGCGCCGGTCGGCCGACGAGATGCCGCGCGTCTGGAGGTGGTTCCAGTGGAACGCCGCCTTCAGCATCTCGGTGCCGATGCGCAGGCCCGCGCCCCCGGCGAGCGTGTGGAACGAGCCGCCTTCGACGAACGAGTTCGCCTCGATGCCTTTCCGGCCGCGGCGCGTGATGATGTTGATGACACCGCCGCTCGATTCGCTGCCGTAGAGCGAGCTTTGCGGCCCGCGCAGCACCTCGATGCGCTCGATGTCGCCGGCCGGCAGCTGCGAGAAGTCGAAGGACTGGCCGAGCGAAGGATCGTTGACCTTGATTCCGTCGATGAGCACGAGCGTGTGGTTGCTCTCGGCGCCGCGGATGCGTACGTCGACCTGGCCGCCGAAGCTGCCGGTGCGGCTCACGGCCAGGCCGGGAACCTCGCGCAGCACGTCGACGGCCGTGAGCGCGTTACGCGTCTCGAGATCGTCGCGCGTGACGACCGAGACCGCGCTGCCGACGCGGGCACCCGGCAACGGCTCGCGCGATGCGCTCACGACGGTTTCGGGCAACAGCGTGCCCTCGGCGAGTGCCGGCGACCCACACAGCAAGGCGGCGCCGGCGGCGATGGCGGAACGAAGTTGAGAGACGGATGCACGCATGAGAGACCTCCAAAGCGGGTGACGATTGAGGGCTCGTCACCGCAACGGAGATCCGTTCCGCCTGCCGGGCCACCCCGCCCGTCAGATGGGTGACGTCTCCTTCTCGGCAGGTCTCCTGGCTCGCGGGTCGGGGCAGACCGCCCGTCTTCCCGCCGCCCGTCTCCCTTGCTCGACGGGCGTCAGTGACATTCGTGGGCGTCCGCTCGCCGCTTACAGTTGCGGGGGCAGCCACGGACTGGGAGCAAAGCTCCGCACCGTGTTCCCTTTTCAAGCCATTGGCACGGGCGAAAGCCCGCATCTCCGGCTACCGGAAAGGCAATTCCATAACAGGCGCGCGCGACGCGCTTGTCAAGCGGCCGCCGATTTCGGCGCCTATTTCAGCACCTTGAACGAATCCATGAAGCGCTTGATGTCGCGCTCGGCGCGGCTCGCATCGGGCACGGCGGCGATCAGCTGATAGACGCGAATCGGGCCCGGTCCCCACCGCGTAGAGGCGGATCGAGACGTCGAGATTCGTCGACGTGCGCGCCATGAAGGCGCGGCCCGGCGCCCCCTCGCCGGGCCCGGAGCCGAGCCTGATGTCGCTCACCTGCGATGGCGTAGCGCCGAGATCGCGCAGCACCTCGGCCTGCATGTCCCGGAGCAGCTCGGCGATCGGCTTCGTCGGCTTCTCGATGTCGAACCAGGAAACGCCGTAGGCCGTGGTGCGGTCGATCTCGACATGCGCGAGATGCACGGTCGCGCCGCGGCCCGGCTGCGTACGCTCGGTCGGCGCCTTGCCGGGGAACTCGATCGTGTATTTCCCGGTCTGCGAGCGATACTCGCGCCAATCCGGCCCGCACGCGGAGAGGGCGGCGCAAAGAACGAGAAGCAGCTTGAGCGAGCGGTGATGAGGCATTGCCGAACGGCGATCGTATCCGCTCAGTTTAGAACGCAGCCACGAGAACCGCGAAGCGGTTCTGGCCTGGAGCCCAGGGTTGCCGCGCAGCGGCTACCCTGGGAATCGGGCGGGCGTTCGATTTCAACCCTGAGAGGGTTGTGGCCAACGGCGACGCCGCCGGCACAACCCCTTCGGGGTTGTCTTGAACTGCCTTGAGATCCCAGGGTTGCCGCTGCGCGGCAACCCTGGGCTCTGAGGCAGAACCGCTTCGCGGTTCGAGGCGCATACCAAATCGCGCCAAGCGCGATTTGGCCGTAAGCAACGCCCTTGCGTTGCGTCAGCGCCGCGGGAAGAGGCGGTCGAGGTGGCGTTGGGCGGCGTCGGCCAAAAGATCGCGCTCGAGGCGCACCGGATCGCCGAAGAACGCGATGCTGGCGCCGCGGTCGGCGAGGAGCGTGCCGAGCAGGTTGGCACCGCCGTCCTTGTCGAACACGCCTTCCGCGTACCAGAGCCGTTTCCCGACCGCGGCGCGGCCCATGGCGCGCACGAAATATTCGTATTGCACGTTGCCGGGCCGCGGCTGCTTCGGCCCCAGCACGACGACGTTGACGTGGCCCCAATGCGGGCCGAGCTCGGCGCGCCACTTGTTGACCAGCGCGTGCAGGCCGTCGAGCTGCGCGCGCGCCGCCGCATCTGCGCTGGCGAGCACCAGCGGGCGCATCGCGCGCGTGTAGGCGGTGAGCTGCTCGTCGGCCACCTGCTCGGCGCCGCCGATCTTCTCGATGAACGCCACCGAGTCGGCGACGATCTTCCTGTGGAGACGCAGCTGCTCGGCGGTCCAGCCCGGACGTCCGTCGAGGCTCGCCCCTGCCGCCTGCACGTGCTTCATGTAGGCGGTGAGCCAATCCAGCATCGGCTTGTCGAACGGGCGGCCGACGCGTGGCGCGAGCTTCACGTAGAGGGCCAGCGGGATGTGCGCGATCGCCTTGTACTGATGATAGATCGGCGGCGTGAAGGTCTCGGTCCGCGTCTGGCCGGCGCGGATGAGGTGGAGATCGTCGAACTGCACGATGATGACCGGGTCGAGGCGCGAGAGGCGCCACGCGCGCGTCTCGCGATAGGCGGCGCGGAACTGGTCGTTGAGCGCCACGAGCGCGTCTTTTCCGGGTGCGGTCGGCGCTGCGCCGTTGGGCGCGGTCGCGGCGCATGCGGCGAGCGAAAGAACGAGAGCGGCCGCGGCGATGCCACGGCGAAGTGTCGGCACGTTGATCATTCTAGTTTCCCCCATGCTCGGACGGACAATGGCACGACCGCCCGCGCGCTGTAAAAGGCGCGAGGGCAGCGGCGTTGTCGCCTAGCACCCAAACCGCTCGAATGTTTCGACTGCGCCCGCCCGCTAAGACGTCACGCGGAACACCGCGCCCATTCCCGATTCCTGATGCTCGAGGATGTGGCAATGGAGCATCCAGTCGCCGGGATTGTCGGCGACGAAGGCGATCTCCGCGCTCTCCTGCTGTGTGAGCAGGATCGTGTCGCTCAAGAGCGGCGTCTCGAGCGCCTTGCCATTGCGCATGACGATGCGGAAGGTGTGGCCGTGCAGGTGGATCGGGTGATCGAACACGGTGTCGTTCTTGAGCGCGAAGATCACCGTCGCGCCACGCTCCAGCGTGAAGCTCGGCGGAATGCGCTGATGGTCGTGCCCGCCGGCCGCGTGGATCAGCGGCTTGCCGTTGACGGTCCAGGCGCCGTGCGGGTGCGCGGGATCGGCGCCCGGCTGCGGCCGCATCGGCATGCCCGGCCGCGCGCCGCCCGCGAAGACGAGCGCGTGGCGCTCGGCTCCGGCCAGCGCCGGCATGGCGATGGGATTGGCTGCGAGCGGCGTGGGCGGCGGCAAGGGTGCTGCGCGCAGCGGCGCCTCATCACGGTAGACGAATTGCGCGATCGCGACCGGATCGTCACCGGGCGGATAATGCAGTAGCAGATCGCGCTCGCCCGCGTCGCCGGTGGCGTCAATGAGCAGATCGGTGCGCATGCCCGAGCCGAGCACGAGCCGTTCCTTGCCGAGCCGGCGCGGCGCCACCGGCTGGCCGTCGAGCGCGATCAGCCAAGGATCGTGGCCTTCGAAGCTCAGCTCGAAGATGCGCGCGTTGGCCACGTTCAAGAGGCGCAGCCGCACGCGCTCGTTGCGCCGGAGCGGCACCTCGCCGCCGGGCGCGCCGTTGATCGTGATCGTGCCGCCGAGCCGGCCGTCGTGGCTGCGCTCGTGGGCATTGGCGAAGTCGGGGTCGATGCTGCCGTCGTCCTTGAGCTTCCAGTCGGAGAGCACCCAGACGAGCTCGCGATCGACGCGCGGCGGCGTCGTTTCCTCCACGATGAGCGGCCCCGAAAGCCCGCGCCCGAGCTGCTCGGCGCTGTTGCCGTGCGGGTGGTACCAGTAGGTGCCGGCATCGGCGCAGACGAAGCTGTAAGGGTAGACCTCGCCCGGCGCCACCGCGTGCTGCGTCACGTCCGGCACGCCGTCCATATCGTTGGGCACGCGGATGCCGTGCCAGTGGATCGTGGTCGGCTGCGGGAGGCGGTTGACGAGCGCCACGTCGAGCCGCTCGCCCTGGCGCACGCGCAGGATGGGGCCGGGTGCCTGGCCCTCGTAGCCCCAGATCTCGGTCGCGGGCTTGGCGGCGCCGCGCAGCGCCGTGCGGCCGGGCCGCGCCGTGAGTGTGTAGCGCGCGCCCGCATGGCGTGCGGCCGAGGCGGGAAGGGCGGCGCAGAGCGCAGCCGCGCCGGCGCCGAGCGCGGCGGCGCCGAGCAGGGCACGCCGCGTGACGGGCGCGCGGGGGCGGGGGAAGTCACTGGGCATGCCGGGAATCTACCGCGCGGCCGCTCACGGGCAAATGACATTACCGCGCAAACGAATACCAGACCCGCGGGCCGGCCCCTGGTCGACGCGCCGGCCTCCCATGCTATGGTCCGGCCCGCCAGAAGGGATCCCGACCATGCCCATCGTCAACCGCATCGCCGAATTCCATGCCGACATGACCGCATGGCGGCGCGACATCCACGCCCATCCCGAAACCGCGTTCGAGGAGCACCGCACCTCGCAAATCGTGGCCGACAAGCTCAAGAGCTTCGGCATCGAGGTGCACAAGGGCCTCGCCGGCACCGGCGTGGTCGGGACCTTGAAGGCCGGCAACGGCCGCCGCGCGATCGCGCTGCGCGCCGACATGGACGCCCTCCACATGCCCGAGGCCAACGGCTTCGCGCACGCCTCCAAGCACAACGGCAAGATGCACGCCTGCGGCCACGACGGGCACACGACGATGCTGCTGGGCGCCGCGCGCTATCTCGCCGAGACCCGGAACTTCGACGGCACCGTGCATTTCGTGTTCCAGCCGGCAGAGGAGAACGAGGGCGGCGGCCGCGTCATGGTCGAGCAGGGGCTGTTCGAGAAGTTCCCCGTCGAATCGATCTACGGCATGCACAATTGGCCGGGCCTGCCGCCGGGCAAGGTCTCGGTCCGGAGCGGCCCCACCATGGCCGCGTTCGACATCTTCGAGGTCGTGATCCAGGGGAAAGGCACGCATGGCGCGATGCCGCATCTCGGCATCGATCCGGTCGTGGTCGCGGCCGAGATCGTGCTGGCGCTCCAGACCATCGCCAGCCGCGCCACCGATCCGCTCGATTCGGTCGTGGTGAGCGTCACACAGCTGCATGGCGGCGACACCTGGAACGTGATCCCCGACACGGTCACGCTGCGCGGCACCGCGCGCGCGTTCAAGCCGGCCATCCACGACGGCATCGAGCCCGCGATCAGGCGCATCGCCGGCGGCATCTGCCAGGCGCATGGCTGCACGTTCACCATGCGCTACGAAAAGCGCTATCCGCCCACGATCAACACCGAGGCGGAGACCGAGTTCTGCGCCAAGGTGGCGGCCGGCGTCGTCGGCAGGGAGAACGTGCTGCGCGACCATCCGCCCTCGATGGGCTCCGAGGACTTCGCCTGGATGC
>SBBV01000618.1 GCA_005240015.1 Candidatus Odyssella thessalonicensis
CCAATCTTGACTCGCGGCGTCGCCCGCCTTCTTGCGTCCTAATGGAGCCCGCGCTCGCGCGCCTGCCGCCGCGGGCGTTAACCATGTTTTCGATGGACAAGTGCGGGTGCCGCGCGCGTTGATGCGGCGGAGCTCGCCCCATGCCGCGCACCCTCCTGAGCCTGCTCGTCTTCGCCGCTCTCGCAGCGCCCGCCGCGGCGCAGAGCACGAACCATTGGGGCGCGATCGCCTTCGGCAGCCCGGATCGGGTTGCCGGCACCGCCATCTATTTCTACAGCGCCGGCGAGGCGCGCCAAGCCGCGCTCGATGGCTGCGGCGGGCGTTGCACGCGCACGATCGCGTTCATGCGCGCTTGCGCGGCGGTGGCGGAATCGCCGTCGGGCGCAGTGGGCTGGTCGAGCAGCCGTTGGCGCGGCCGCGTCATCGCGCGCGCCCTCGCGCAGTGCGGGCGCTCGGACTGCGCGGTCGTCGCCGTCGCCTGCACGCACTGACCGGCAGCGGCTACTTCTTGCGGAACGATTCGAGGTTGACGACCTGTGCGGTCTTGGCCGGCTCGGGCTCGGGCTTGGCGGCGGGCGCCGGCAGCGGCGCCGGCGGGCTCGCAGGGTTGGGGGCCCGGGGCGCGCCCTTCTCGTCGCCCTCCTGCAGCTGATCAAAGCGCAGGCCGAACTGCACGCCGGGATCGTGGAACGCGGTGAGCGCCGCATAGGGCACGGTGATACGCTGGCGCCGGCCCTTGAAGCTCAGCGTGACGCCGAAACTTTCCTCGTCGGCTGCGAGGTCCCAGAACTGATGCTCGAGCACGATCGTCATCGCCTCGGGGTACTGGGCCTTGAGCCAATCGGGCATATCGACGCCGGGAAAGTCGGAGCGGAAGGTGATGTAGAGGCTGTGTCCGCTCGGAAGGCCGAAACCCGCCACGCGTGCGATCGCCTCGCGCACGACGCCGCGCAACGCGGCCTCGACCATGCGGTCGTAGCGCAGCAGATCCTTATCCATGCCCTCTGCGGCCATCGGCCGTCTCGCTCCCTGGCCAACATTATTCGCCGCCCCGCCCCGCGCGGCAAGTCCCGCGGCAGCGGCGCGGCGGCTGAAACGAAGGTTCACCACAGAGGCACAGAGGGCACAGAGAAGTTAGAAAAACGGTTGCGCTGCCCTTGGCGGCGCGATCCTTCCTCGGCGTCCTCTGTGCCTCTGTGGTGAAAATCCCGCGGGTTGCCGCGCGAGGCATTCGACATTTCGGGGAAGGAAGGTGGGGGGACTTCTGTTGCCCGGCGCCCCCCGAGCCGCGCTTACCTAGTGTTAGGCAGCGAGGGCCAACTTCGAGTTGTCGTTGGCATTTGTAAAACGGCCCGATAACGGCGGAACCATGCCGGGCGAAAGTACCCACCTTTACCCACGCGTCGATCCTATTTCGCCCCCATATGGTGGAGGCGCCGGGTACCGCCCCCGGGTCCGCAGTGCTTATTGCGCAGGACGTTTATCGCCATAGCCGGGCCGCCTCGCGGCGCCCCGGCAGGGGACAATATAGGTCGTCCACAGCCCCTTTTGAAGCCGCGCTGGCCCCTGCGGCGGATCGGCGCTAGCTTCGCCGCCCCGCCCGCACGAGCATGTCCGCCCCGATGCCACTCACCAAAGACCAGCAAGCCGAAATCGACTCCGCGCGCGAGCAGAAGCACGAGACGCGCCGCGTCACCGTACCGGCGCTCGAGGAGATCCTCTACAAGGCCCTCCCCGTTCTCGATCACGGCTTCGTCCGCGTCATCGACTACATGGGCGACGATGCCGCGATCGTGCAGGCCGCGCGCGTCTCCTACGGGCGCGGCACCAAGAAGGTGCGCGAGGATGCCGGGCTCATCCGCTACCTGATGCGCCACCGGCACACGACGCCGTTCGAGATGTGCGAGATCAAGTATCACGTGAAGCTGCCGGTGTTCGTGGCGCGGCAGTGGATCCGCCACCGCACCGCGAACGTGAACGAGTATTCGGCGCGCTATTCGATCCTCGATCGCGAATTCTACATCCCGGCGCCGCAGCACCTCGCCGCGCAATCGACGGTCAACCGGCAGGGCCGCGGCGACGTGCTCGAGGGCGTCGAGGCCGAGCGGGTGCTGGCGCTGCTGAAGGACGACGCGCAGCGCAACTACGACCACTATGTCGAGATGCTGAACGAGCGCGAGGACGGCAGCGTCATCGACGAAGGCAAGAGCGGCTTGGCGCGCGAGCTCGCGCGCATGAACCTGACGCTCAACGTCTATACGCAATGGTATTGGAAGACCGACCTCCACAACCTCTTCCACTTCCTCTCGCTGCGCGCCGATGCGCATGCCCAGTACGAGATTCGGGCCTATTCCGAGGTGATGCTGGAGACGACCAAGCGCTGGGTCCCCGCCGCCCACGAAGCCTTCATGGACTACCGCATGGGCGGCTTCGCGCTCTCGGCCAAGGCGCTCGAGGCGGTGAAGCGGATGCTCGCCGGCGAGACCGTGACGGCCGAGAGCGCCGGCATGTCCCCCCGCGAGTGGCGCGAGTTGATGTCGGCGCTGGGGCGTTAACCCTGCCCCTGCACCTTCCGCCGGGGTACACAACCGGCCCTCCCCTGCCGTATAAATCCTCGACCTTGGGGCACTTCGGGGGACGGATCGATGCCTTCCTGGGGACTTGCCTTGCGCGGCGCCGGCGCCGCGCTCCTTGCCGCCAGCCTGTTCGCCTGCGCCACGCCGCAGGCACCGCCGCCGCAATTCGCCGACCGCGTCGTGGTCGAGAAGGCCAAGCGCAGCATGCACCTGATGCAGAACGGCAGGGTGCTCAAGAGCTATCGCGTGGCGCTCGGCGGCGATCCCGTGGGCCACAAGACGCAGCAGGGCGACCAGCGCACGCCCGAAGGCGTCTATACGATCGATTTCCGCCGCCCGCAGAGCCGGTTCAACCTGGCGCTGCACGTGAGTTACCCCAACGCGCAGGACCGCTGGTATGCCGCATCGCGCGGCGTCGACCCCGGCGGCGAGATCTATATCCACGGCCAGCCCAATGGCGGCGTCAATCCGGCCCGCCTCGCCGAGCGCGGCTGGGATTGGACCGACGGCTGCATCGCCGTCACCAACCCCGAGATGCAGGAGATCTGGGCGCTGGTCAGGGACGGCACGCCGATCGAGATCCGGCCCTGACTTGGGGACCGCGCGCCTCCAGGCGCGGACGCTCGGCCACTTCGGC
>SBBV01000029.1 GCA_005240015.1 Candidatus Odyssella thessalonicensis
GGGCGCATGCGCGCCGAAGAGGTGCGCGACTTCATCGCCAAGCAGCTCGCCGACGAAAGCGTGCCGCACGCCGAGAAGAGCGCGCTCGTCTACGACCTTATCGCGATCAAGGCCTACGACGTCGTCCTGCCGGCGCTCGAGGCGCTGGTGGCCCAGGGGCGGCGCGAATTCGTCGAGCTCTATGCCGCGGCGCTCACCGGCGTGCGCGACAAGAAGCAGCTGCGCGCGCTGCTCGAGCGCGAGCTGAAGCAGGTCACGGAGCGCGCCAAGCTGCAGGCCCTCGCCGGCGTCGCGTTCCAGGAGAGCCTGCTCGACATCGCGCGCCCGGCCTACGAGCGCCTCATCAAGCAGGACCCCAAGAATCTCGAGGCGCTGAAGCGGCTCGGGCAGCTGGCGCTCTGGCGCGACGAGCCCGATGCGGCGGCGGCGCGGCGCTATTTCGAGGCCTTCGTCGCCAATGGCGGCGACGACGCCCAGGTCGACTTCATGCTCGGCGAAGCGATCATCCAGTTCCCCGACTGGCAGCGCGGCACGCCGCATTATCAGCGCGCGCTGGCCAAGCTCGCCAAGCTCGAGAAGCCGACGCTGGAAGAGCGCATGATGCGGGCGAAGATCCTCTACCGGCTCGGGCGTTTCGACGACTCGGTGGCCGCCTACGACGCGCTGCTGCGCGAATATCCGCGCGATCGCGCATTGCGCAACGAGTTCTACGACGTGCTGGTCGACATGGGGCGCTACGACCGCGCGCGCCAGCTGCGCGGGCCACGGACCGAGCCGGATCCGCTCGGGGCGGCGGAGCGCTGAGCATGCCGGACCGGCTCAACCACCTGATGCGCTGGGCGCGGAAGGGCGCGCCGCCCGCCGACGTCCCGCCGCAGATCGGCCGCCCCGAGCCGCGCCAGGGCACCGGCCTCCTGATGTCGAGCGAGAGCTTCGTGCATCGCTCGCTGCTCGGCGTGCGCCTCTCGGCGATCATCGAGACCTTCCTCTTCCTCGGCGTGGCGGTGCTGCTCGATCATCTCTATTTCGCCGGCAACCGCTTCTGGGCCCTCGAGCCGCATCCGTTCTGGCTGCTCGTCGCGCTCGTCAGCGTGCAGTACGGCACCAACGAAGGGGTGTTCGCGGCCGCGCTCAGCTCGATCGTGCTGCTTTCGGACAAGCTGCCGGTGCAGTCGATCGACACCGACTTCTACGCCCATGTGCTGCACCTGGGCGCGCGCCCGCTGCTCTGGCTCGCGAGCGCCGTCGTCCTCGGCGAGCTCCGCAACCGCCACGCCCGCCGCGAGATCGAGCTCGAGCAGCAGGTCGCCGAATCGAAGAAGCGCGAGCACGGCATCGCGCTCGCCTATCAGGAGCTCAAGGCAGCGCACGAGAAGCTCGAGATCAGCGTCGCTTCCGAGCTGCGCACCGTCGTCAGCATCTACCGCGCCGCCAAGACGCTGCAGAACCTCTCGGTCAGCGAAGTCATGGCCGGGGCGGTGAACCTCGTCTCGGTCGTGCTCGGCCCCGAGAAGTTCTCGGTCTACACGGTCGACGGCGGCGCGCTCACGCTGGGCTTGAAGCGCGGCTGGACCAACGAGGACGCCTACGAGACGCGCATCTTCCCCGACGATCCGCTGTTCCAGACGGTCGTGGTTGGCCAGCGCTACGTCTCGGCCGCCGACGCCGTTGATGAGCGCGTGCTCGGCCGCCAGGGCGTGCTCGCCGGGCCGCTGTTTCAGGGCGAGGGCGGCGAGGTCGTCGGCATGCTCAAGATCGAGCGCCTGCGTTTCGCCGACCTCAATCTCACCACGGTCGAGAACTTCAAGGTCGTGTGCGAGCTGTTGAGCACCGCGCTCGGCAATGCGCGCCGCTACGACGCCGCCGCCCAGCAGAGCATCCTTTCGACCGATTCGATGCTGCTCTCCGACGCGTTCTACGCGCGCCAGGCCGCATTCCTCGCGGCGCTCGGCAAGCGCATCGGCTTCCCGATCTCGATCATGCGCATGAGCCTCGAGAACCCGGACGATCTCTCCGAAGAGCAGCGCCAGGCGCTGCCCGGGCTCGTGCGCGATGCCAGCGTGCAGGTGCTGCGCACGACCGACCTCGCCTTCGAGTTCAAGTCCGGGAACTGGCAGTACGTGGTCGTGCTGCCCAATACGCCGATGTCGCAGACCCAGATCGTCGTCGACAAGTTCCGCATGGCGGTCTTGAAGAAGCTCGCCTCCAACGTGGCGCGGCTCAAGATCGAGTGCGAGCCGCTGGTCGAGCAGAAGGAGGGCGGTGCGCACGCCCAGGCCCTGCCGGCGGTCGAGGAGTACGCGCGCCAGACCAAGTTCCTGCTGGCGCTGGCACGGCGGACGCGCTTCCCGCTCTCGGCCATCCGGCTCTCGGTGTCGGTCAACGTGCAGCTGCCGCCGACCTTGCGCATGAAGCTGCCCGCGGCGCTGCTCGCCGCGGTACGCGAGAGCCTCGGCGACTCCGATCTCGCCTTCAATCTCGAGCGCTCGGGCCTCACCATCGCCGTGCTGATGCCGGGCAGCGAGGTCTCGCAGGCGCGCACCAAGGCGCAGGAGCTGCGCACCGCGATCGCGCGCAAGCTCGGCGGCGCCACCGGCCCGGTTTCGGTGCAGGCGCATGTGGAGGAACTGGCCGGCGCCGCCGGCACGCCGATCTTGCGACCGCCCGCGGCGCCTGGCGCGCCGGCGAGGGTCGGCTATGCGCAAAGCGAGCAGCACGCGCCCGAGGGACCGGTGCGCCGATGACGTTCGAAGCGCCCCTTGTCAAGCGCAGCGCCAGCTACGGCGCCGCGTTCGTGCTGATGGCGATCGTCACCGCCGTGATCGAGGTGGGATTGGCCGTGTTGCTGCGCAGCGCGCCCGAAAATTGGGGCTTGGTGCTGGGCGTCCACCTCGGTACCTGCGCCGTGGTCGCCGTGGCGGCGCTCGTCCGCAGCGACGAGCGCGACGAGCACCGGTTGATCCAGGCGCTGGCCGCGACGCTGCCTTTTCTCGGCCCGTTCGCGCCCATCCTGCTGCTGCCGATCTATCCGATCTATCTGCGCTTCCGGGCGACGGCGACGCCGTTCGAATCCTGGTATCGCCAGCTGTTCCCCGAGGACGAAGGCTTCCTCTCGGCCCGGCTCTACCAGTCCATCGTCCGCCGCGAGCTGCCGCGCAGCGACTACACGCCGGTCGTCTCCTACATGGACATGATCTCGCACGGCACGGTGGCACAGCGCATCGCCGTGATCGCGACCGTGGCGCGCAACTTCCGCCCGGTGTTCGCGCCGGTGCTGAAGGCCGCCATCGCCGACGACAATCCCGAAGTGCGCGTGCAGGCGGCGACGGCCATCGCCAAGCTGACCGACGATTTCGTGGGCCGGGTCCAGGGGCTGGAAGCACGCGTCGCCGACGCACCGGGCGACATCGAACGGCTGCGCGAGCTGGCCAAGGCCTACGACGAATACGCCTACACCGGCATCCTCGACGACACGCTCGAGCAAAACAACCGGCTGCGCGCGCTGCAAGTGTGGCTCAATTACTGCGAGCGCGCGCCCGACGACAGCGAGGCGTCGCTCGCCGTCGGGCGGCTCCTGATGCGGCTCGAGCGCCACAGTCTCGCTGCGCAATGGCTCGAGCGCGCCTTCGCGGAAGGGCGCGCCACGCGCCAGGCGGTGCTCTGGTACATGGAGGTGCTGTACGCGCAGGGGCGGACCGACGCGTTGCGCGCGCTGGCCGCGCAGACCGTGACCGACCTCGCGCAGGACCGCACGCTTTCGCCCAAGGCGGTTTCGGCGGCACAGCTCTGGGCCACCGGCGCCGCCGGCCGGCCGAGCTCCGCATGAGGCGCCGGCGATGAGCGAACGCAGAGAAGCCGATGTCTGCCTGCTGCTCGAGGGAACGTACCCTTATGTGAGCGGCGGCGTCTCGAGCTGGGTGCATGACATCATCGGCGGGCTGCCGGAGCTCAACTTCCACATCGTGGCGCTGCTGCCCAACCGCGCGCCGAGGAAGCGCGTTTATCAGATGCCGCAGAACGTGGTCGGGCTCGATCACCTTTATCTCCACGAGCTGGCGGGCGGCTGGCCGTGGCTGCCGCGCCTGAAATCGTTCTTCCGCGAGACCGAGCTCTATCTCCAGAACATCATGCAGCGCGGCACGCTCGACGACGTCCGCGGGCTGGTCGGCCTGTTCGCGCGCTCGCGCGGGCGGCTCGGCGCGGAGATCCTCTACAATTCCCACGCCGCGTGGGAGATGCTGCTCAATCTTTACCGGCGCAGCCAGTCGCGCAGCCCGTTCCTGGAGTATTTCTACACGTGGCGCGCGCTGATCGGCGGCCTCTATGCGGTGCTGCTGGCACCGCTGCCGCGAGCGCGCGCCTATCACGCGGTGTCGACCGGCTATGCGGGCGCGCTCATGGCCCGCGCCGCGGCCGAAACCGGCCGGCCCGCCATCGTCACCGAGCACGGCATTTACACCAACGAGCGGCGCATCGAGATCACGATGGCCGATTGGATCTACGACACGCCCTATTCAAGCTTCAGCGTGTCGGACGTGCCGCGCAACTTGAAGGACTTGTGGAAGGACGTGTTCGGCACCTATTCGCTCGCCTGCTACCAGGCGGCCGAGGAGGTCCTCACCATCTTCAGCGGCAACCAGAAATTCCAGCGCGGCGACGGCGCCGACCCGGCCAAGATGCGCGTGATCCCGAACGGCGTCGACGTTCCGCGCTATGCCGGCGTCGAGCGCGTGGAGGGCGCGCGGCGGCCGACCGTGGCGCTGATCGGCCGCGTCGTGCCGATCAAGGACGTCAAGACCTTCATCCGCGCCTGCGGCCTCCTTCAGCAGCAGATCCTCGAGCTCGAGGCGGTGATCATCGGCCCGTTGGACGAAGACAAGGAATACGCCGAGGAGTGCCGCGAATACGTGCGCAAGGAGGGGCTCGAATCGACCATCACCTTCACCGGCAAGGTCAACATCCTCGACTATCTCGGGCGCATCGATGTGGTGGTGCTCACCAGCATCAGCGAGGGCCAGCCGCTCGTGATCCTCGAGGCCGGGGCGGCCGGCATCCCGTCGGTCGCGACCGATGTCGGCGCCTGCCGCGAGATCATCATGGGACGCGACGGCGAGGATGCGGCGCTCGGGCCCGGCGGCGTCGTGACCACGCTCACCAGCCCCAAGGCCACGGCCGAGGCCATGGGCCGGCTGCTCGGCGACCCGGACTTCTACGCCGCCTGCAGCGCCGCGATCCGCGAGCGCGTGCGCCGCTACTACGACAAGCGCGACATGCTCGGCGCCTACCGTGCGCTCTACGAGAGGCTCATCGCGGCGCCCGACGCGGCGTCTCAAGCGAAGGGGAGGCGGCGCGCATGGCGGGCGTAGGCTTCGCGCTGCGCCGGCTCGCCGAGCGCGGCGACCTGATGGGCGTCGTCCAGGCCTATGCCCACTCGGCGGCGGCCTCGACTGGCCCGTGGCTCTACACGATCATCTGCCTCGCCACGCTCACCGTCTATTCGCTGCCGATCGTCGGCAGCGAGGGCGTCACGCTGTTCCGCGCGATCGAAATCCTGAAGGAGTACTTCGGGCTGGACGAAATCACCGTCCGGCTTCAGCCGCGGTACAACATCGCGCCAACGCA
>SBBV01000395.1 GCA_005240015.1 Candidatus Odyssella thessalonicensis
ATCTCATCGGCTACGGCCCCAACCCGCCCGATCCGCAATGGCCCGGCGAAGCCCGGATCGCGGTCAGCTTCGTGCTGAACTACGAGGAGGGCGGCGAGAACTCGATCCTGCACGGCGACGCCGCGTCCGAGGCGTTCCTCTCCGAGATCGTGGGCGCGCAGCCGATCGCCGGCGCGCGGCACATGAACATGGAGTCGCTCTACGAATACGGCAGCCGCGCCGGCTTCTGGCGACTCCACCGCCTGTTCACCGCGCGCAGGATTCCGGTGACGGTCTACGGCGTGGCGATGGCGCTCGAGCGCAATCCCGACGCGGTCGCGGCGATGAACGAGGCCGGTTGGGAGATCGCGACGCACGGCTATCGCTGGATCGACTACCAACACATCGGCGAAGAGCTCGAGCGCGCGCACATGAAGAAGGCGATCGAGATCCACACGCGCGTGTGCGGCAGCCGCCCGCTCGGCTGGTATCTCGGGCGCTGCAGCCCCAACACGCGCCGGCTCGTCGTCGAGGAGGGCGGCTTCGTCTACGACGCCGATTCCTACGCCGACGAGCTGCCCTATTGGGATGCGAGCCACGGCCGCCCGCAGCTCATCGTGCCCTACACGCTCGACGCCAACGACATGCGCTTCGCGACGAGCCAGGGCTTCAACAGCGGCGATCAGTTCTACGCGTATCTCCGGGACAGCTTCGACCTGCTCTACGCCGAGGGTGAGACCGCCCCCAAGATGATGTCGGTCGGCCTCCACTGCCGCCTCGTCGGCCGGCCCGGCCGCGCGGCGGCGCTCGCGCGCTTCCTCGACCACGTGCAGAAGCACGAGCGTGTGTGGCTCGCGCGCCGCATCGACATCGCGCGGCACTGGATCGCGACGCATCCTTACCGCGCCGGCGCGCGATGATCTCGGGGCGCACGCTGCTCGCGCGCGCCGACGCGCTCGCCGCCATCACCGAGACGCCGCCGGCGCTGACGCGGAGCTATCTGACACCCGAGCACAAGCGCGCGAGCGAGCTGGTGCTGGGCTGGATGCGCGAAGCGGGGATGGCGGCCGAGCTCGACGCCGTCGGCAACTGCGCGGGGCGCTACGAGGGCACGGAGCCGGGCCTGCCGTGCCTCATGCTCGGCTCGCATCTCGACACGGTGCGCGATGCCGGGAAATACGACGGCATCCTCGGCGTGCTGAGCGCCATCGCCTGCGTCGACGCGCTGAAGCGCGCCGGCGAGCGCTTGCCGTTCGCGATCGAGGTGATCGGCTTCGGCGACGAGGAGGGCGTGCGCTTCGCCGGCACGCTGATCGGCAGCCGCGCGCTCGCCGGCTCGTTCGATCCAGCGCTGCTCGAGCTGCGCGATGCCGCTGGCGTCACGCTCGCCGAGGCTTACCGCAAATTCGGGCTTGATCCGGCGCGCATCGGCGATGTCGCGCGCAAGCCGAGCGATCTCCTCGCTTACGTCGAGCTGCACATCGAGCAAGGTCCGCGGCTCGAGGCCGAGGGCCTGCCGGCCGGCGTGGTGACCGCGATCGCCGGATTCACGCGGCTCCAGGTGGAAATCACGGGCACGGCGGGCCATGCCGGCACCGTGCCGATGGCCGGCCGGCGCGACGCGCTCGCGGCGGCGGCCGAATGCATCCTCGCGGTCGAGCGCCGCGGCGGGGAGCCGGGCCTCGTCGCCACGGTCGGCAAGATCGAGGCGGCGCCCGGCGCCATCAACGTGATCCCCGGCGCGGCACGCTTCAGCGTCGACATGCGGAGCGCCGACGACGCGCTGCGCGAAGCCGCCATCGCCGCGCTCACCGCCGAGCTCCGCGCGATCACCGAGCGGCGCGGTGTCGCGCTCGACATTCGCAGCACCCAATCCTCGCGCGCGGCGCTCTGCGCGCCCTGGCTCATGGATCAGCTCGGCGCCGCGGTGAAGGCGGAAGGCATCAAGGAGTTTCGCCTGATGAGCGGCGCCGGGCACGACGGCATGGCGATGATCCGCGTCGCCGATATCGGCATGCTGTTTGTGCGCTGCACGCGCGGCATCAGCCACAACCCCGCCGAGGCGATCACCGCGGAGGACGCCGAGATCGGCGCGCGCAGCTTGCTTCGCTTCATCCGCGCGTTTCGCCCCGAAGGCCGGACGCGATGACGCGCGACGCCGAGATCCTGCACTGGATCGACGCGCAGCGGGAAGCGGAGACGCGTTTCCTCGCCGAGCTGGTGAAGGTGCCCTCGGACAATCCGCCGGGCGATTGCGCGCCGCATGCGGCGCGTGCGGCGGCGCTGCTCGAGGGGCTGGGCTTGACGGTCGAGCGCCTGAGCGTGCCCGATGCCCTCGTGCGGCAGAACGGCATGGTCAGCGCCGTCAACCTCGTCGTGCGCCGCCGCTTCGGGCCGGGCCCGGTCGTGGCGCTCAACGCGCATGGCGACGTTGTGCCGCCGGGCGAAGGCTGGAGCGTCGATCCCTACGGCGCCGTCGTCCGCGACGGCTGGATGTATGGGCGTGGCGTCGCGGTGTCGAAATCGGATTTCGCCACTTACGTCTTCGCGCTGAAGGCGCTCGAGGCCGCGGGCCAGGCGCGCGGCACGGTCGAGCTGCACTTCACCTATGACGAGGAGGCCGGCGGCGCGATCGGCCCTGCCTGGCTCATCGCCGAGAAGCTGACCAAGCCTGATTTCGCGATCTCGGCCGGCTTCTCCTATGCGATCACGACCGCCCACAATGGCTGTCTCCATCTCGAAGTGGCGGTGCGTGGGAAATCGGCGCATGCCGCCGAACCCGCATCGGGACACGACGCGCTCGAGGCCGCGACGCGCATCCTCAACGCGCTCTACGCACTGCGGCCGGCGCTCGCGCGCGTCGTATCGAAGATGCCCGGCATCGGCTCGCCCAATCTTACGATCGGCCTGATCAAGGGCGGCATCAACACCAACGTGGTGCCGGATCTCGTCACCTTCCGCCTCGATCGCCGCATCATTCCCGAAGAGAGCCCGGCCGAGGTCGAGGCCGGCCTGCGGCGCGCGATCGAAAGCGCCGCCCGCGGCCTCCCGGGCATCAGCGTTGACGTCCGCCGCATCCTGCTCGCCGAGCCGCTCGTGCCGCGCGCGGGCACCAATGCGCTGGTTTCGTCGATTCAGCGCCATGCGCGCGCGGTCCTGGGCGAAGACATCGCGGCGGCCGGCGTGCCGCTCTATACCGACGCTCGCCACTACAGCGCCGCCGGCATCCCGACCGTGCTCTACGGCGCGGGGCCGCGCACGCTGCTCGAGGCCAATGCGCACCGCGCCGACGAGCGCCTCCACCTCGACGATCTCGTGAAGGCCACGAAGATCGTGGCGCTCGCGATCCGCGATCTGCTCGATCAGACCAGCGCCGAGACGATCAGGAAGTAGATCACGACGCTCAAGATGTCCTGCACCACCGTCGCCAGCGGACCGCTGCCGTAAGCCGGATCGAAGCCGAAGCGGGACAGCGTCCAGGGCAGCAAGAGCCCGATTGTCGACGCCACGCTGCTCGCGACGACGATGGCGAGGGCCACCGCGACGGCGAGCGGGCCGGTGCCGAAACCCCAATAGGCGAGCGGCAGC
>SBBV01000419.1 GCA_005240015.1 Candidatus Odyssella thessalonicensis
CAGTATAACGGCTGTTACGGTTGGCTAGAGTTCCCGACGCTGATTGAACCGCCATTCGTGACCGTGGCGCAAACCGGCAGCATCGGCGAGTCGTTCGTTCAGCTTGAACCGTGCGCCGTGAACGATGACTGCCTCATTCTGCTTCCGAAAAAGGGCGCGAACGTCCGCATGACGGACCTTGTGCTTGCGGCGGCTGCGCTCCAAGCCGAGAAATGGCGCTTCACATATGGTCGCAAACTCACGCCATCGCGCATTGCGGCGTTCCGAGTGCCCAAATCCGTGAAGCTCGGCGAGTGGGTCGAAGGCAAGCTTGACGATATCGACGGGGTGATTACGGCAAGCCTCGCGCCATACGAGACAAATGACGAGCGCGATGTTGAGATCGCTCGCAAACGACTAGCCGAAATTGCCGACGCGCCTAAGCGCCTGATTACGGGCGACGCGTTGCGCGATCGGCTGGCGAGGCTTGAGACATAGTTTGATGTCGGCTCTGTATGGTTTTGCCTTCGCAGAGGCAGCGCTTAACTATCTAGAGAGTTGTGCCGCAAAGATTCGAGGCCAGATCAAGAAGAAGATTGATGCGCTCGCCATCAATCCGAACCCGCCGGGCTCGAAGAAGCTGCACGGCGTGGCGGACGGCGAGTATCCGATTTACCGCGTCCGTTCGGGTGACTATCGCATCCTCTACAGTGTCAGGAACAACCCGGATCAAATCGTCGTTCTCGACATAGGCAATCGGAAGGACATTTACCGATGAAGCCGAAAGCCAAGCGTGAAGGCCCCTTGTCAATCCCGGTGGCATTTGACGAAGCGATCACGCGGGCGCTCAAGGTGAAGCCCCCACCGGGCGGCTGGGCCGCGCTTGACCGCGCAGTCAAAAAGAAGCGCCGCAAGAAAGCGAAGCCGTCTTAGGAAGCGCGGCCTACGCGATCCTAATAGAGGGCGCCTGTCCTAACCTTTGTTAAGTGCACAATTCCGATTATTTTACTATAACGCCCGCCCTGCCCAAGATGCGATGGGAGGGGCCGGGCGCGCGCTTGTGGCGCTTGCTTTCCCGGCGTCATGTGCGATGCTCGCCCATCGCCGCCGGATCCGGCGGTGGCGGGCAAACCCTATGACCTTCTACGCGCCACCGAAAGCGACTATCCCGAGCGCGCGCGCCGCGGGCACGGCCCCGCAAGGCGCGGGCCCGCTCAGCATGGCCGAAGAACGGGCGTTGGCCGAGCGCGCGCGCGCCGGCGACGAGGCTGCGGCTGGGCAGCTCGTCAACCGGCACTTGGGCTTCGTCGTCCACATCGCCCGCCGCTACCGGCGCTTCGGCCTGCCGCTCAACGACCTCGTGCAGGAGGGCACGATCGGCCTCATCCACGCGGTGAAGCGCTTCGATCCCGGCCGCAACATCCGCCTCTGCACCTATGCCGCGTGGTGGATCCGCGCGCATATCCAGGCCTATGTCGTGCGCTCGTGGTCGCTGGTCCGGCTCTCGACCGGCACCGCCCAGCGCGCGCTGTTCTTCCGGTTGCGGCGCATGATGGCCGACTTGAAGGGCGGCGCCGAGCAGTTGAGCGAAGAGGTGCTGCGCCCGCTCGCCGAGCGCTTCAAGGTTCCGATGCGCGAGGTGCTGGCGCTCGCCCGCCGCGCCGCCGGTTTCGACCGCTCGCTCGACACGCGGGCGCAGACGTCGCGCGCGACCGGCGCGCCGGCCGCCGAGCTCGCCGATCCCGCGCCCAATCCCGAGGAGCAGGTCGCCGCCGCGAGCCAGCAGCGCTGGCGAAAGGGCCTAATCGCGCGCGCAATGAAGGCGCTGTCGCAGCGCGAGCGCGTGATCATCGCCGGCCGCTACCTGGCCGAGCTCGCCAAGACCCGCGACGCCTTGGCGCGCGAGCTCGGCATCTCGGCCGAACGCGTGCGCCAGCTCGAGCAGAAGGCGCTCGAGAAGCTGCGCACGTTGCTGGCGCCGCTGCAGCGGGCCTGACCGCAAACCGATCCTTGCAACCGCGCTCGGCACCGAGACGCCGGGTGATTATCATGGGTGACTTCGTCCCACCACCCGGCGATGAGCGTGCCTGCCCCGTTCACACCCTTCGCCGCCCCGCCGGCGGCCGACGCGCCGCCGTCGCGGATCCTCTGGTGCGACGCCGATGCGGAGCGCGGCGCGCGCGCGAGACGCATGCTCGCGGGACGCGCCAGGGTTGAGGCGGTGGCCGATGCCGGCGCGGCGCTCGACTCGGCACGCGCGATCCTGCCCGACCTCGTCGTCTGCGCCGCGGGGGCCGGCGGCGGCGAGCCGCCGCTGCTGGCGGCGCTTCGCGCCGATGCGCGGACGAGCGCCGTGCCGGTGATCTTGTTCGCGGCCGGCCCGGGCGATGCCGCGGCCGTCGCCGACGCACGCTTGCCCGTGGCCGATGTCCTTGCCGAGCCCGTCGCCGACCACGAGCTCGTGGCGCGGCTCGGCGCGCAGCTCGAGATCCTGCGCCTGCGCCGCGCGTTGGCGGAGAAGGAATCGGAAAGCGAAACCTGGCTCGGTCTCGCCTTGAAGGCGTCGGGGCTGGGGGTCTGGCACGCGCCGCTCTCTTCGGGCGAGCTGCACCTGGA
Source organism: Candidatus Odyssella thessalonicensis (assembly GCA_005240015.1). GTDB lineage: Bacteria > Pseudomonadota > Alphaproteobacteria > Bin65 > Bin65 > SBBV01. The sequence goes on from SBBV01000419.1 coordinate 2,596, forward strand.
CGGCAATCTTGCGGCGATGTTCGGCCTGCCGCGCGAGCCTACGCGCCTGAAGGACGCGGACTGGCTCGCGCGCATCCATCCCGAGGATCGGCCCCGGGTCATCGCCGAACTCGCCGCGCGGCGGCAGGACCTCAAGCCGCTCGAGATCGACTTCCGCGCCGTGACGGCCGACGGCAGCATCCGCTCGCTCGCCGTGCTCGGCGCCGTGGTCCGTCACGCCGACGGCGCCCCCTATGGCAGCGTCGGCGTGGCGCGCGATGTCACCGAGCGCGTGCGCGACGCCGAGCGCCAGCAATTGATGATGCACGAGCTCAATCACCGTGTGCGGAACACGCTCGCCTCGGTGCTGTCGCTGGCGCAGCAGACGGCGCAGGACGCGGTCTC
>SBBV01000398.1 GCA_005240015.1 Candidatus Odyssella thessalonicensis
ACGCGGAAGCCCATCGGCAGCGTGTGGAGCTGCTCGCGGTCGGCGGGCGGCTGGCGGTTCTTGCCGAGGTCGAGCACCTTCCGGATGTCGGCGCCGCCGATCTCGCGACCGCCGACCTCGATTTCGACCGCCACCTGCTCGGTGGCGGGCCGGCCGCAGCCGATGCCGACGAAGACCTTTTTCACCATGCCGCCGGCCATGCGTTCGGCGGCGTGGACGGCGCTGGTGACGGCGGCGCGCGCGCTCTCGATGTCGACGACGGCGCCCGCGCGCAGGCCCTTGCTCGGCTGATGGCCGACACCGATCACCGTCGGCCAGCCGTCGTCCTCGACCTTGGCGATGAAGCACGCGGTTTTGCTGGTGCCAAGATCGAGGATGGCGACCATGTCGCGGCGCGGCTTTCCGTTTTTCTTGTCGCTCATCGGCTCATCCGGTCTTCTTGGGCTTCTTGGCGGCGGGCTTTTCGGGCGGCGCGGTGACCGGCGCCACCGCGCGCGAGCTGCGGATCACCATGCGGTCTGGCAGGCGCATGTCGTAGGTGACGGCGCCGCGCGCGAGCAGGCTCAGCTGGCGCTCGAACTCGCCGAACTTCGCGAGCGCCGCTTTGGCGTAGCCGTCGGGCAGGCGCAGCACGGCGCCGCCCTCGAACGCGAGATCCCAGCGGCGGTCGCCGAAACGCGTGGCGGAGACGATTCGGCGCGACAAATCCGGCTCACCCTCGAGCAGCTTCAAGAGCGCCGCCGCCGCTTTGGGCGCACCATCGCCAGCGATCAGGATGAGGTTCTCGTGCTCCTTCTCAGGTGCGACGTTGATGAGCGCGCCGGCCTCGTCGACGAGAACCGTGCCGCTGGCGCCGCGGAAGCGCGCGATCGGCGTGCGCTCAATGAGCGTCACGTGCATCGAATTGGGATAGCGGCGGTCGACCGTGGCCGAGCGGATCCAGGGCAGCGCCTCGAGCCGCTTCTTGATCGCCCAGGGATCGGCGGCGAGCAGATTGTCGCCCTTCTTGATCTGGAGCGCCGCGCGCAGCTCGGCGCGCGTGGTGCGGTTGCGGCCCTCGACGGTCAGGCGCTCGAGCGCCACCGACACGCCGAGATCGGCGCGCTGGCGCAGCTGGCCGTAGGCCTCCGCGGCTTCGCGGCCGGCGTCGTCGAGCGCGCCGCCCTTGAGCAGCCAGACCGGCAGGCCGACCGCGCCCGCGAGCAGGACGAGCGCCACCGCGCCGCGCGAGGCGTAGAACCAGGCGTAGCGCAGCGTGTCCTTGGGCCGGCGCCGGGCGCGGCGCAGCGGCGGTGCGGCCGGCGGCACGATGATCGTGTCGTCGGCGCCGCGCGGCGGGGTCCAGACCTCGACCTTGGGCTGCTCGCCCTCTTCGCCGGCCGGCCGTTCGGGCACCGTCGCAGCGGCGCGCGCGATGATCTCGCCGGGGCTCACCAGGAGCCCGGCGTCGAGCGGCGCGGCGCGGTCCCTCACGCGTCGCATTCCGCGTTCTCCACCATCCAGGAGCACAGCGCCTCGAACGAGATGCCGTTGTGCTGCGCGATCTCCGGCACGAGCGAGGTCGGCGTCATGCCGGGCTGCGTGTTCACCTCGAGCAGATAGAGCGTGCCGGGCTCGCCGTCGGTGTCGTCGTAGCGGAGATCGACGCGGCTTACGCCGCGGCAGCCGAGGGTCCTGTGCGCGGCGACGCCGAGCTCGCACGCCGCGCGATAGGCATCGGCGTGAATCGGCGCCGGCATCAGGTGCTGCGATTCGCCGGGCGTGTATTTGGCGACGTAGTCGTAGAAGCGGCGCTTCGTGCGGATCTCGATGGCGCCCAGAGCGCGGTCGCCCATCACCGCCACCTGGATCTCGCGGCCGGGAATGTATTTCTCGACGATGACGCGCGAGTGCGCGGCGAGATCGGTCGCGATCTGGCGCAGGCTGATGTTGTCGCTCTCGAAGACGATGTGCACGCCGACCGAGCTGCCTTCGGCGATCGGCTTCACGACGTAGGGGCGCTCGGGCTCGACATGGGCCAGCAGCATCGTGCGGTCCCAGATCCGGCCCGGCGCCATCGGCAGCCCCGCGGCCTGGAACATCGCGCGGCTCGCGGCCTTGTCCATGCCGAGCGCGGAGGCGAGCGCGCCGGAATTCGTGTAGGGGATGCCGAGGATGTCGAGCAGGCCCTGAATGCGGCCATCCTCGCCGAACGGCCCGTGCAGAATGTTGAAGACGACGTCGGGCTTGGGATCGAGCGCCTTGATGAGCGCGCCGAGGTCGCGCGTGAGGTCGATCGCCGTCACGTCGTAGCCGGCGCGCTTCAGCGCCTCGACGCAGCCCCTGCCGGACGAGAGCGAAACCTCGCGCTCGGAGGACCAGCCGCCCATCAGCACGGCGACGCGCTTCTTCATGCGCGTGCCTCCGCGGACGAAGGCCGCCCGATACGGCGGATTTCCCATTCGAGGGTGACGCCGCTCTTGGCCTTGACGCGGCGGCGGATCTCTTCGCCGAGATTCTCGATGTCGGCGGCGGTGGCGTTGCCGGTGTTGATGAGGAAGTTGGTGTGCTTCTCCGACACCATCGCACCGCCCACCTTGAAGCCGCGCAGGCCGGCCTCGTCGATGAGCTTCCAGGCCTTCCTGCCGGGCGGGTTGGCGAAGGTGCTGCCGCCGGTACGCGTCCGGAGCGGCTGGCTCTCCTCGCGCTGGCGGCGAATCTCGGCCATGCGCTCGGCGATCTTCTGCTTGGCGTCGCGCGTGCCGCGCATGACGGCGCTCGTGAAAATCCAGTCCTCGGGCACGCCGCAATGGCGATAGTCGAAGCCCAAATCCTCGAGCTTCAGCTTGTGGAGTTCGCCATGGGGGTCGAGCGCCTTGCACTCGACCACGATGTCCTTCATCTCGCGGCCATAGGCGCCGGCATTCATGCGCAGCGCACCACCAATCGTGCCGGGGATACCGGAGAGGAACTCGAGGCCGGCGAGGCCCGCATCGCGCGCGGCGGCGGAGACCGCGACATCGCCGGCACCGGCGCCGGCGCTCACCGCGTCGCCCGCGACTTCGATGTCGGCCATGCGCTTGCCCATGCGCACGACGACGCCGGCGACGCCGCCGTCGCGGACGAGCAGGTTCGAGCCGTAGCCGATCACCGTGACCGGCACGTCCTTGGGCTTTTTCTTGATGAACTCGATCAGGTCTTCGCGGTCGGCGGGGCGGAACAGCACGTCGGCCGGCCCGCCGGCGCGGAACCAGGTCTCGCGATCGAGCGGCGCGTGCTCCTCGAGCTCGCCGCGCACTTTCGGCAAGCGCTCGAGCAGGCGCTGCGCGGCGGCCGCATTCATGCACGGCCTCCGGCGAGCGCCTTCAGCTGGCCCGGCAGCGCATGCGCCCAGGCGGTGATGTTGCCGGCGCCGAGGCAGATCACGTAATCACCCGCCTCGGCGATGTCGGCGATCATCGCCGGCAGATCCTCGGGCTTGTCGAGGCTCTTCACGTTGCGGTGGCCGCGCGCGCGAATCGCTTCGACGAAGTGCGCGCGATCGATGCTGGGAATCGGCGTCTCGCCCGCGGAATACACGTCGGCGATGACGACCTTGTCGGCCTGGTTGAAGCAGCGCGAGAATTCTTCGAACAGATCGCGCAGACGCGTGTAGCGGTGCGGCTGCATGACCGCGATCACCTTGCCCTTGCAGGCCTGGCGCGCCGCCTTCAGCACCGCTGCGATCTCGACCGGGTGATGGCCGTAATCGTCTATGACCGTAATCCCATTCGCCTCGCCGGTTTTGGTAAACCTGCGCTTGACACCCTGGAATCCGCCGAGTGCCCGCCGCAGCACGCCCTCCTCAATATCTAGTTCCTGGGCTATGGCAGCAGGCACAAGCGAATTCAACACATTGTGCTCGCCTAGCAGCGGCAGCGCAATATCTATGTAACGCTTTTTCGCCTTGGAACCGCGGGCTTTGAACTCGATGTCGTAGCGGGCCCCATCCGTTCCAAAGCGGATGTTCACGGCCCGTACGTCGGCCTGCAGCGAGGTTCCATAGGTGACAAGGCGGCGGTCGGCGACCTTCGGGATCATCGCCTGCACCTCGGGATGATCGGTGCAGAGCACGCCGAAGCCGTAGAACGGGATGTTGCCGACGAAGCTCGCGAAGGCCTCGCGGAGCCGATCGAAGCTGCCGTAATGGTCGAGGTGCTCGGGGTCGATGTTGGTGACGGCGGCGATCGTCGCCGGCAGCTTCAGGAACGAGCCGTCGGACTCGTCGGCCTCAACCACCATCCAATCGCCCTTGCCGAGCCGCGCATTGCTGCCGCTCACATTGCTGATGCCGCCGACGATGACGGTGGGGTCCCAGCCCGCGGTTTCGAGGAGGTGGGCCACGAGGCTCGTGGTCGTGGTCTTGCCGTGCGTGCCGCCGACGGCAATGGCCCATTTCAATCGCATGAGCTCGCCGAGCATCTCGGCGCGGCGGATGACCGGGGTGAGCCGCGCGCGGGCGGCAATGACCTCCGGGTTGTCGCCCTTCACCGCCGAGGAAATCACGACCACGGCTGCATCGCCGAGATTCTCGGCGCGGTGGCCGACCATGGTCTTGATTCCGAGACCAGCGAGACGCTTGACGTTGGCGCTCTCCGCCTGATCGCTGCCCTGCACCTTGTAGCCGAGCGAATGCAGTACCTCGGCGATGCCGCTCATGCCGATGCCGCCGATGCCGACGAAATGGATGGTTCCGACGTTGAGCGGGATCGAGCTGATCATGCGGCCCTCGGGCGCCAGTGTTTCTCGACGAGGTCGGCCAGTGCCTTGGCCGCATCGGGCTTGGCGAAAGCGCGTGCCGCGGCGGCGGCGCGCGCCAGCTCCTGCGGGCGGTGCGCGAGCTCGACGAGGCGCGCGGCGAGCGCGTCGGCGGTGAATTCGGTCTGCTTGATCGCCCAGCCCGCGCCGCCGACGATCACCAGCGCTACAACGCCGAGGCCGTGG
>SBBV01000054.1 GCA_005240015.1 Candidatus Odyssella thessalonicensis
AGGCGCTTGATCTTGTCCTGGTTCAGGTTCAGGCTCACGATGCGGGCGATGACCTGCTTGTTGCGGGCCTCGACGGCCTTGGTGAGCTTGAGCCTCCTCAGGGGGGTGAGCCCGGGGTCCTTGAGCCGCTGGCGCAGCTTCTCGGGGCGCGACCCGGCGGCGTTCGCGGCGGCCTCGACCAGCCGGCGCACCTCGGCGATGTGGCCGAGCAGCAGCGCCGCAAGCCGCCCGCCCTCGTTGCGCCGCGCCGCCGCGAGCTGGTCGATCGCCTGATCGAGCGTCGCCAACATCACGGCGTTGCGCAGACTGCGCTCCTCGTCCGTATCGGGTGCCTCCACCACCTCGACGATCCCTCGCACCGCCAGCAGTGCGTCGAGCCGCGGCGGCGAGGGGTCGATGCGTCCGGCATACTTCGCCGGCAGCGCCAGCATCGCCTCGAGCGCGGCCTCGTTGACGACGACGCGCTCGGAGCCGGGCGCGCGCGCGACGGTGAGCGAGGCCGTGACGTTGCCGCGTTTCAGCTTGGCGGCGATGCGGTCGCGCACCGGGCCTTCGAGCGCGTCGAGGCCCGGCGGCAGGCGCACGCGCATGTCGAGGCCCTTGGCGTTGACGCTCTTCAATTCCCACGACCAGCCATAGACGCCCATCTGCCCCTCGGCGCGGGCAAAGCCGGTCATGCTGGAAACGGTCACGCTCGCTCCTCGCTTTCGCGGTGTTATTGTCGGGGGCGCTGGCGGCGGGACATGCCGCACTATAACAGCGGCGCCTTCCGCAACAAGGCCGGGGAGCCTCTCGCATGCGCGATCCCAAATCCGTGCTCATCACGGGCGCCTCGTCCGGCATCGGCGAGGCGCTGGCACTCTCCTATTCCGCGCCCGGCGTGTTCCTCGCGCTCACCGGCCGCGACGCGGCGCGCATCGAAGGCGTCGCCGCCGCCTGCCGGGCCAAGGGTGCTACGGTGCTCGCCGAAACAATCGAGGTTTCCGAAGCGGCGGTGATGGAGGATTTGATCGCCCGCGCCCATGCCGCGTGCCCGCTCGATCTCGTCATCGCCAATGCCGGCATTTCCGTCGGCACCGGCGGCAAAGGCGAGAGCACCGAGCAGGCGCGGCGCGTGTTCGCGGTCAACGTCGACGGCGTCGTCAACACGGTGGGGCCGGCGATCGAGCGCATGAAGGCGAAGCCGCGCGCCTGCGCGGGGCCGCGCGGCCAGATCGCGATCATGTCGTCGCTCGCGGGCTTCCGCGGCTTTCCCGGCGCGCCCGCCTATTGCGCGAGCAAGGCCGCGGTGAAGGTGTGGGGCGAGGCGCTGCGCGGCGAGCTCCACCGGCACGGCATCGAGGTGTCGGTGATCTGTCCCGGCTACATCCGCACGCGCATGACCGAGGGCAACGCGTTCAGGATGCCGCTGATCATGGACGCCGACCGCGCCGCCCGCATCATCCGCCGCGGCCTCGAGCGCAACCGCGCCCGCATCGCGTTTCCGCGGCGCCTCCACTTCATGGTGCAGCTCATCGCCGCGCTGCCGCCCTCGTGGACCGATCCGCTGTTCAGGAAGCTGCCGAAGAAAGACGCCGCGTAGGGCCAGCGTGCATCGCGCATGCGCGGAAACGCGCGCGGCGCGGGCCGGAACTCGCTGAAAGCTCTCGCGTTTTCGAATCGTCGACAGCGATTCCCAGCACAATGGCGCCCCGCCCCTATTGGAAAGGCCATATCCGGCTTTCGCTGGTCTCGTTCGAGGTGCAGCTCTATGCGGCCTCGCGCGCGGCGCGGGAATTCCCGCTGCACCAGATCGACAAGAAGAGCGGCGAGCGCATCCGCTATCAGACCGTCGTGCCCGGCAAGGGGGCCGTGCCGCGCGAGCAGATCATCAAGGGCTACGAATACGAGAAAGACCACTACGTGCTGTTCGAGCCCGAGGAGCTCGAGAAGCTCAAGCTCGAATCGAAGCACACGATTGATCTCGTGCAGTTCGTCGATACGCACGACATCGACGTGCTCTATTGCGACCGGCCCTTCTACGTGGCGCCGGGCGGCGGGCCCTCGGAGGAGGCGTTCCGCGTCGTGCGCGACGCGCTGCGCCGGTCACGCAAATACGGGCTCGGCCAAGTCGTGCTGGGCGGGCGCGAGCGCATCGCGGCGCTGAAGCCCTGCGGCAAGGGCATGCTGCTCGAGACCTTGCGCTACGGCGAGGAGGTGCGCGAGGCCGGCAGCTACTTCGCGGACATCGACGAGGCCGAGGCCGACGCGGAGCAGATCGAGCTTGCCAAGCAGCTGATCAAGCAGAAATCGGCCAAGTTCGATCCCGACAAGTTCAAGGATCACTACGACGAAGCGATGCGCGAGCTGATCAAAGTCAAGCTCGGCGAGAAGGGCGCCAAGAAGGTGATCGAGGAGAAGCGCCCCTCGGCGCAGGTGATCAATCTCATGGATGCGTTGAAGAAGAGCCTGCGCGGCGAACGCGCCGAGCGCGGCGGCGCCGAGGCCGGCGGCCGCGCGCGATCCCAGCGAAGGCCGCGGCGCCGGGCCGCGCGCAAGCGCCACGCGCGCGCCGCCTGATCAGGCCATGGCGCGCCCGCGCAAGACCAAGGGCTCGCTCGCGCGCTACCACGCCAAGCGCCATTTCGCGAAGACGCCCGAGCCGCGTGGCAAGGTGGCGGCGCGCCATGGGTGCTCGTTCGTCGTGCACAAGCACGGCGCGCGGCGCCTCCACTACGATTTTCGCCTCGAATGGGACGGCACGTTGAAGAGCTGGGCCGTGCCGAAGGGCCCGAGCCTCGATCCCGGCGACAAGCGCTTGGCCGTGCGCGTCGAGGATCACCCGCTCGACTATGGCAGTTTCGAGGGCGTCATCCCCGAGGGCGAATACGGCGCCGGCCCGGTCATCATCTGGGACCGCGGCACATGGCGGCCCGAGGGCGATCCCAACCAGGGCGACGCCAAGGGGCGCCTCAGCTTCACACTCGATGGCGAGAAGCTGCACGGCGCGTGGTCGCTGGTGCGCATCCGCGGCGGCCGCTACGGCAAGCGCAACGGCGACGGCAAGAACTGGCTGCTGATCAAGCGCACCGACGATCAAGCCCGGCGCGGCCACGGCGATCTCCTGGTCGCGAAGCAGCCCAACAGCGTGAAGAGCGGCCGCAGCCTCGAGGACCTCCGCGCCGGCGGAGGACGCGCCCGGCACGCCAGTCGCGAGAAAAGGAATCGCCCCGAAGCCAAACCGGCTCGTCAGCGCAAGGCGGCGAAGGCTTCGGACATGCCCGATTTCATTCCGCCGGAGCTCGCGACGCGGGTC
>SBBV01000129.1 GCA_005240015.1 Candidatus Odyssella thessalonicensis
GGACGACCAGAGCCGCCTCTTGAAGCAGATTCTCGAGGCCGCCGACATCGACACGCAGAAATGGCCGGCGCGCGTGCTGCAGGCGATTATCGACCGCTGGAAGGACAAGGGCCTGCGCCCCGATCAGGTTTCGGAGAGCCGGCTCGGCAACGGCGAGGGCTTCGCCGACGGGCGGGCCGCGGCGCTCTACGCCGCCTATCAGCGCCGCCTCGCCGAGCTCAACGCCACCGATTTCGGCGACCTCCTGCTGCACAACCTCACGCTGTTCACGCAGCATGCCGAGGTGCTCGAGGAGTATCACCGCCGCATCCGCTACCTGCTTGTCGACGAGTATCAGGACACGAACCTGGCGCAATATCTCTGGCTCCGGCTGCTCGCCCAGGCGCGCAAGAACATTTGCTGCGTGGGCGATGACGACCAGTCGATCTACGGCTGGCGCGGCGCCGAGATCGGCAACATCCTGAAGTTCGAGCGCGACTTCCCGGGCGCAAATGTGATCCGGCTCGAGCAGAACTACCGCTCGACGCCGTCGATCCTCGCCGCCGCCTCGCACCTCATCGCGCACAACGAGGGGCGGCTCGGCAAGACCCTGTGGACCGAGGCCGGCGGCGGCGAGCCGGTGCAGGTGCGCGGCGTCTGGGACGGCGCATCCGAGGCGCGCATGGTGTGCGACGAGATCGAGACGCTGCAGGCCAAGCGCCACAAGCTCGACGAGATCGCGATCCTGGTGCGCGCCGGCTTCCAGACGCGCGAATTCGAGGAGCGCTTCCTCACCACCGGGCTGCCCTATCGCGTGATCGGCGGGCCACGGTTCTACGAGCGCCAGGAGATCCGCGACGCCGTCGCCTATCTCCGCCTCGTGCACCAGCCCGACGACGACCTCGCCTTCGAGCGCATCATCAACAAGCCGAAGCGCGGGCTCGGCGAGGCCTCGCTGCAGGCGCTCAACAAGCTCGCGCGCGCCAAGCGCATGTCGCTTGCGGCGGCGGCGCAGGCGGCGGGCGAGAGCGCGGAGCTGAAACCGGCCGCCAAGAAGACGCTCGCCGAATTCACGCAGTCGCTCGCGCGCTGGCGCGGCCTCGCCGCGAGCGTCAACCACATCGAGCTGGCCGAAACCGTGCTCGACGGATCCGGCTATGTCGCGATGTGGCAGAACGACAAGACGCCCGAGGCGCCGGGCCGGCTCGAGAATCTGAAGGAGCTCATCCGCGCGCTCGCCGAGTTCGAAAATCTCGGCGGCTTCCTGGAGCACATCAGCCTCGTGATGGAGAACGCCGAGGAGGCCGGCGCCGACCGCGTGAGCCTGATGACGCTCCACAGCGCCAAGGGCTTGGAATTCGAGACCGTGTTCCTGCCGGGCTGGGAGGAGGGCGTATTCCCGCACCAGCGCGCGCTCGACGAGCAGGGCAAGGCCGGGCTCGAGGAAGAGCGCCGGCTGGCCTATGTCGGGCTCACCCGCGCCAAGCAGCGCGTCGTCGTCAGCTTCGCCGCCAACCGGCGCATCCACAATCAGTGGCAGAGCGCGATCCCGTCGCGCTTCATCGACGAGCTGCCGCCCGAGCAGGTCGAGGTGGCCTCCGATCCCGGCCTCTACGGCAGCGGCTGGACGCGCGGCGTCGGCCCGGCCACCGGCCGGCGCAGGGCGAGCGAATTCGACGAGGAGCCCGAGGCGCACATCGAGTCCTGGCGCGGCTGGCGCGACACCTCGCGCACGACGCGCGCCGCGCCCGGCGGCGCCACCGGCGGCCGCAGCGCCGAGGAGGCGCGGCGGAGCTTCCAACCCGCGCGCCGCCGCGCGCTCGGCGGCCCGGAGCGCCCGCGCGACGAGCCCGAAGGCCGCGTCGTCTCGACCGATCCCGCGGTGGCGCGCTTCAAGCCCGGCGACCGCGTGTTCCACGACAAGTTCGGCTACGGCACCGTGCGCGTCACCGAAGGCGAAAAGCTCACGATCAAGTTCGACCACTCCGACGAGAAGAAGGTGGTGGCGAATTTTGTGAGGCGGGGGTGAGGACATGAAGCAGACGCCCGCCACCTGGTACTTCGACTTCGTCTCGCCCTACGCGTATCTGCAGTCGCGGATGCTGCACAAGTTCCGCGGCAAGGCCGAGATCGCGATGGCGCCGGTGCTGTTCGCTGGCCTCCTCAATCATTGGAAAAACATCGGGCCGGCCGAATTCCCGCCGAAGCGGCTCTGGACCTATCGCTTCTGCACCTGGTTCGCGCGCGACCACGGCATTCCCTTCCGGTTCCCGCCGCGCCATCCGTTCAATCCGCTGAAGCCGCTGCGACTCGCGATCGCGCGCGGCGGAGCGCCCGAGGCCGTGCATGCGATCTTCGACTTCATCTGGGCGGACGGGCGCGATCCCAACGATCCCGCCGAGTGGCAGGCGCTTGGCGCCAAGCTCGGCGGCGACGCCGACGCCGCGGTCGAGCGGCCCGAGGTAAAGGAGGCGCTCCGCGCCAACACCGAAGCAGCGATCGCCGCGGGCGTGTTCGGCGTGCCGAGCTTCGTGATCGGCAAGGAAGTCTTCTGGGGCGTCGACGCCACCGATTTCGTGCTGCAATACCTCGACGATCCCGGCCTCTTGCGCGATCCCGAATTCCAGCGCGTCGCGAACCTGCCGGCCGCAGCGGAGCGGAAACGCTGAAAACGTGAACAGGGAGGCGGGGAGGTAGGGAGAAGCAAGAAAGATTCACCACCAAGAAACCAAGACACGAAGAAGGAAGCTCGCGCCGCCAGAGCGGCGCGAGGAGAAGGGGGCTTTTTTCGCGCGCGTCTTCGCGCGCAACCTTTACTTCTCCCCGGCTCCCCGCCTCCCTGTTCACTTTCCTCTTCTTCCGCCGTACCGAGTTAGCGCATGTGGACCGTGAGCGTCGTGGTGCCGGGGGAGGCGGCGGGATTGTTCCAGCTGGCGCTGGAGCCGCTTTGCGTCGCAGTGGCGGCCGAGATCCACGGCGCGCAGTGGCGCATCACCGGCTATCGCGAGGCGCTGCCCGAGCCGGCCGCGCTCGAGACGGCACTGGCGGTCGCGGCCGCCGGCGCCGGCATCGCGCCGCCGAAGCCGCTCGTGGCGAAGCTACCGGATACCGATTGGCTCACCGAGAACCGGAAATCGTTTCCGCCGGTGCGCGTGGCGCGGTTCTACATCCATCGCACGCATCACGACCGGCCGCCCGCGGATGGACGCATCGCGATCCGGCTCGATGCGAGCCTTGCCTTCGGCTCGGGCACGCATGCCTCGACCCAGGGCGTCTTGCTCGCACTCGATGCGCTCGCGCGGCGAGCCCGGCCGCGGCGCATCCTCGATCTCGGCACCGGCTCGGGCATTCTCGCGATCGCGGCCGCCAAGCTCTGGCCGGCGCGCATCGCGGCGAGCGACATCGATCCGGCCTCGGTGCGCATGACGGCCGAGAACGCCGCCGCGAACGGGGTCGCGGCGCGCATCGCGCTTCGCGTCGGTGCCGGCCTGCGTGCCGTGCCGCGGCAGCGGCGCTTCGATCTCGTGCTCGCCAACATCCAGGTGCGGCCGCTCGCGGCGCTGGCGCCTGCGGTCCGGCGACGGATCGCGCCCGGTGCGCACGTCGTGCTGTCAGGCCTGCTCCGGGCCGACGAGGCCGAGGCCCTCAGCGCGTACCGCGCCCAGGGGCTCGTGCTCGTCGCGCGCTATCCGCTCGGCGATTGGGTCACGCTGACGCTGCGCTGTGGGCCCCGCGCGGCTTTGCGAGCCCGGCCTAAGATGTGTCTTGCCCCTGCGCGCGTTGCGCGATAAGTCCTCTGCGCAACCATAACAAGAAACGCATCCAAACTCTCACACGGGGTGATATATCATGCATTGGGGTGTTAAGGCGCTGGCCATCGTGGCCATCGCGCTACAAGCCGGCGCGTGCGCGACGATCATCGAAGGGAGCAGCCAGACGGTGAGCGTCTCGACCATCGACCGGAACGGCGGGGCGGAGGTGGCCGGGGCGGAATGCACGCTGTCATCGGCGACGATCGGCACGCATCGAGTCATCACGCCGGGGGCGGCGCGCCTCGAGAAGAGCAAGAACGCCGCGACCGTCAGCTGCACCAAGGAGGGCTACGAGGCCGGCACGGCCACGATCGCCTCTCACTTCGCTGCGGCGACGGCCGGCAACCTTCTGATCGGCGGCCTCATCGGCGTCGGCATCGACGCGGCCAGCGGCGCCGCGAACAAGTACGACGACAAGGTCGTCGTCACGATCGCGAAGAAACCGGAGCCGCCGCCGGCTCCGGGCAAGCGGATGGTTCGCCGCGAGGCGGCACCGCCCGCACCAAAGCCCATGCCGACCGCGGTGCAATCCGCGCCGCCGAAGCCCGCCAAGCCGCCAAAGTGCAAGGACGTTGGCGGCTACGAAGCCTACAAGGCCAAGACCGGCGAGATCTGCGAGATCTAGCTGCAATCTGAAGGCGAGCCCCGGCGCATCCGATCGGCGCCGGGGCGCGCCGATCTTGCGGCGCTACCGTTCCCGAAGGCGCAGTGCAGCGCGCATCCGCGCCGCGACGACGGACGCGACGGATCGGCCCGGGCACCTTCGTTACGCTCTTGGCGCTGGCGCATGGTTGGCCTCTGCGGCCTCGCGCAGGCGTGACTTGCCGCGCGCCGCGGCAGGTCTAGCCTCATCTTGAGCAGTCAGAGGTTTGCCATGTCCGCCATTTCGCGCCGTCTGCTGTTGGGATCGGCCGCGGTCCTCGGCAGCTTTTCCGCGCTGCCGGCGTTCGCCCAGGCGCGGCTCGCGCCCACGCCGCCCGCCACCGAAGGTCCGTTCTATCCGCGCACCTTTCCGCTCGATGCCGACTCCGATCTCGTGCAGGTCGCGGGACGCAGCGGGCGGGCGCGCGGCACGATCCTTTATCTCGCCGGCAAGGTCGTGAACCGGGACGGCAGGCCGATTTCCGGCGCCGAGGTCGAGATCTGGCAGTGCGACGCCGGCGGCATCTATCACCACGTCGGATCGTACAGCCGCGGTGCCGATCCGAATTTCCAGGGTTACGGCAAGGCGCGCACCGCGGCCGACGGGGCGTTCCGCTTCCGCACGATCAAGCCGGTGCCCTACACCGGCCGTACGCCGCACATCCACGTCATCGTCGCCGGACAGGGCCTGCCGAAGCTCACGACACAGATCTACAACGCCGGCGAGGCGCAGAACGAGCGCGATTTCCTGTTCCGCTCGATCGCGCCGGACGCGCGCGAAAGCGTGCTGATGAAATTCCGCCCGGCGTCCGACCTCGAAGCCGGCGCGCTGCATACCGAGACGAGGCTCGTGATCGCGGTTTAGCCCCTGCTGCGCAGCGCGAGCA
>SBBV01000412.1 GCA_005240015.1 Candidatus Odyssella thessalonicensis
ACGCGATAGAGATCCATCGCGACGTACTTGCCCCCCGGCTTCAAGTCCGCGATGTAGGGCGTCTTCTTGAAGATCGCGGCGACGTCGAACAGGTCGAACTTGATGCCGCACTCGTTGGCGATGGCCGGGAGATGCAGCGCTGCGTTGGTCGAGCCGCCGGTGGCCGCCACGACGACGGCGGCGTTCTCGAGCGCCTTCTTCGTGACGATGTCGCGCGGGCGGATGCCCTTCTTGAGGAGGCTCATCACCATCTCGCCCGATTGCTCGCAGAACTGGTCGCGCGATTCGTAGGGCGCCGGCGCACCGGCCGAGCCTGGCAGCGCGAGGCCGATCGCTTCCGACACACAGGCCATCGTGTTCGCCGTGAACTGGCCGCCGCAGGAGCCGGCCGAGGGGCAGGCGACGAGCTCGAGCTCGTGGAGGTCTTCATCGCTGAACGTGCCGGCCGCGTGCTTGCCGACGCCCTCGAAAATGTCGACGACGGTGACGTCCTTCCCGCGGAACCTGCCGGGCAGGATCGAGCCGCCATAGACGAACACCGAGGGCACGTTGAGCCGCACCATCGCCATCATCAGGCCCGGCAACGACTTGTCGCAGCCGGCGAGCCCCACCAGCGCGTCGTAGCAATGGCCGCGCATCGTGAGCTCGACCGAATCGGCGATGATTTCGCGGCTCACCAGCGACGACTTCATGCCCTCGTGGCCCATCGCGATGCCGTCGGTGACGGTGATGGTCGTGAACTCGCGCGGCGTGCCGCCCGCGGCCTTGACGCCGAGCTTCACCGCCTGCGCCTGGCGCATCAGCGCGATGTTGCAGGGCGCGGCCTCGTTCCAGGTCGTCACCACGCCGACCAGCGGCTGATAGACCTCGGGCTCGGTGACGCCCATCGCGTAGAGATAAGAGCGGTGCGGCGCGCGCTCCGGGCCGATGGTGGTGTGGCGGCTCGGCAGCTTCGACTTGTCGAATTTCGCAGGCATGGGCGTTCGCTTCCGTGTTCGTGGTCTATTCTTTCGTGAAGAGGCGCAACTTACCGGCACCCCGCGCCGGCGCTCAAGTGCGCGAAACGCGCAGCCGACACGCGCTTCACGCGCCCGCAAACAAGAAAGCCTCACCCACGCGCGGAAAGGCCCGTTGAACCGGGCGTCACGCGCGCGAGATGCGGAAGATGCACCCGAAGGTGAGCAGGCCCCAGGCGGCGACGGCGAACCAGAACCGGTTGGGCGTCACGAACTGGATGAAGGTAAAGTGGCTCGCCACGGCGAGTGCGCCCAGAGCGAGGCAGATCAGGAACCACAAGAAGCCAGGCGCGCCCAAGCGCATCATCCTCTCCATGCCGCGGCGTTAACGCGGCGGCAAGCTAAACGCTGCCCGGATGGGCATCAAGAATCGCCGGCGCCGCGTGTGAGTGGCCGCTGAGCTATACGTCTTATTTACGGATGCCCTTTACCTCTGGCGCCATGGCCGCAGCGAAGCGCAAGCCCCGCCCCAAGGCGTCCCCCACCGCAGAGGTCGCGTTGCGGACCGAGGTCGAGACGCTGCGCGCCGACCGCGACCAGGCCGTGGCCGCAAGCCGCGCCAAGACCGCATTCCTCGCCACCATCAGCCACGAGCTCAGGACGCCGCTGAACGGCATCATCGGCTTCGCCGAGATGATCGCGCGCGAGCAGCTGGGCGCCATCGCCGAGAAGCGCTATCCGGCCTATGCGCGCGACATCGTCACGAGCGCGCGGCGCCTGCTCTACGTGCTGAGCGACATCCTCGACATGGCGCGGCTCGAAAGCCGGCGCACGGAGGTGTTCCGCGAGATGGTCGCGCTCAACGACGCGATCGACGAGGTGCTGCTGTTCGTGCGCGAGCGCGCGCCCACCGATGGTCCGCCGGTCGAAGTCGACATCGCCGGCGACTTCCCGCCGCTGTTCACCGACCGGCGCCACCTGCGGCAGATCCTCGTGAACCTGCTCGCCAACGCCGTGGCGTTCACGCCCAAGGAAGGGCGCGTCACGCTCGCGGCACGGCGCCAAGGCGCCGAGCTCGAGATCGCGGTGACCGACACCGGCGTCGGCATGACGCCCGAGGAGCTGAAGCGCGCCGTCACGCGCTTCGGCCAGGCCGAGGACGCGATGACGCGGAAGCACCAGGGCATCGGCTTGGGCCTCCCGCTCGCCAAATCGCTGACCGAGCTCCTGGGCGGCCGCCTCACGATCGCAAGCGCACGCGGCAAGGGCACCACCATCACGCTCGTCTTCTCCGCCGAAAGCATGCGCGAGCGCCCGTTCGAATGGGGCAAGCCGCCCGACCGCATGGCCGAGCGACTGAAGCGCTTCGCCGGGAAGCAAGGCGCGGAGTAGCTCCTTCCCCGGCGTAGCGGGGGAAGGTCGGGATGGGGGTCAGGCCGAGTTCGCACCATTTGAGAGGCAGGCGCTTGCGCGGCCGCAGCAGCGCGGCTCGCCGTCCTCACCCCTCCGGCCCGCGCGAAGCGTGCGGTCCACCTCCCCCGCTAGTCGCCGGGGAGGGAAGCCTCACGCCGCCTGCAACCGCGCGAGTGCGTCGGACAGCTTGCTGCGCGCGGCGGCGGCCTCGTCGCGGCGCTCCCGCTGTTCTTCCACCACTTCGGGCGGCGCCTTGGCGACGAAGCTTTCGTTGCCGAGCTTCTGGTCGATCGACGCGATCGCCGATTCGAGCCGCTTCAGCTCCTTGGCCAGCCGCTCGCGCTCCTTGGCGAGATCGATGACGTCGGCGAGCGGCAGGATCAGCGTCGCCTCGTCGAGCACGATCTGGACGGCGCCCTTCGGCGCTTCGGCGGCCGCCTCCGCCGAGACGGCGGCGCGC
>SBBV01000193.1 GCA_005240015.1 Candidatus Odyssella thessalonicensis
CGCGCGCGCCACCTCGATCTCGGGCGAGATGGTCACGTCGATCGGCATGTGCTCGTGGCTGAAGAGGTTCGACCACTGGGGATCGAGATAGGACTGCGCGCGCACGCGCGCGATCTTGACCGGCACGTCGAACAGCGCGTGCGCGAGCTTGCACGCGATCATGTTGACTTCGTCGGAATAGGTGACGGCGACGATCATGTCGGCGTCGCGCGCGCCGGCGCGCTCGAGCACGTCGGGGTGCGACGCGAAGCCGGCGATGGCGCGGAAATCCTCGCTCTCGCCGATCTTCTGGATCAGCTCGGGCGCCTTGTCGATGACGGTGACGCGGTTGTTCTCGGCGGCAAGGTGGCGGGCGATGGTGAGCCCGACCTGCCCTGCCCCGCACACGATGACTTGCATGGCGTTTCAGGCGCCGTCAGGGCGCCGACTCCGGGCAACGGGGCGACGCCCCGTGCTGCATAGGCGGAAAGTTCACAGGAGTCGGGGAGCCAGGGAGAAAATTATGCCGCGCGCTACGCGCGCACCCATCGCCCTCACCGGCTCCCCGGCTCCTGTTCACTTTCTTCAGGCGTCGTAGCTGCGCGAGCGGGCCTCGCCGCGCTCGGCGTCGGCCACGCCCAGGAGCTTCAGCTTCCGATGCAGCGCCGAGCGCTCCATGCCGATGAACGCCGCCGTCCGCGAGATGTTCCCGCCGAAGCGCGCGATCTGGGCCATCAGGTACTCGCGCTCGAACGCCTCGCGCGCCTCCCGGAGCGGCATGGTCATGATCTCGGCCGCCTTGTCGAGCCGCGGCAGCGGCGGCTCGGCGCCGATGATCTCGGGCGGCAGCTGGCGCGCCGTGATCACGTGCATGTCGTTGGCCGGCGTCATGATCAGGAGCCAGTCGATGACGTTGCAGAGTTGGCGCACATTGCCGGGCCAGGAATAGGCCTGGAGCGCCGCGAGCGCGTCCTCGCCGAGCACGCGGGCGGGCAAGCCCGCCCGTTGCGCGGCGCTCGCCATCAGGTGGCGGGCCAGCGCCGGGATGTCCTCGCGCCGGCCGCGCAGCGGCGGCACGTCGATCGGCACCACGCGCAGTCGATAGAAAAGGTCCTCGCGGAACCGGCCTTGCTCGATCAGCGTGTTCAAATCCTTGGCCGTGCTCGCGATCACGCGCACATCGACCTTGCAGGGCTCGGAACCGTTCAGGCGGTGCACGGCCTGGTCTTGGAGCACGCGCAGGAACTTGGCCTGGGTCTCGAGCGGCATGTCGCCGACTTCGTCGAGCAGCAGCGTGCCGCCATGCGCCTCCTCGAGCGTGCCCACCTTGCGCAACGGGCCGTCGACGCCGAACAGTTCGCCCTCCATGCGGTCAGGATGCATCGTGGCGCAGTTCAGCACCACGAACGGACCGTCGCGGCGCAGCGAGCGCGCGTGGATGAGGCGCGCCACCACTTCCTTGCCGGCGCCGGCCGGGCCGGTGATCAGCACGCGGCTGTTGGTCGGCGCCACGCGCTCGATCATCTGATTGACCTGCGCCACCGCCGCCGAGTTGCCGACGAGATTCCAGTCGACGCCGGCGCGGAACTTCAGCTCCTCGTTCTCGCGGCGGAGCCGCGCCGCCTCGATCGCGCGCTGGCAGACGACGAGCAGGCGGTCGGTCTTGAACGGCTTCTCGAGGAAGTCGTAGGCGCCCTTCCGGATCGCGGCCACGGCGAGCTCGACCGTGCCGTGTCCGCTGATCATGACGACGGGCACCGAAGGGTGCTCGGCGCGGATCGCGTCGAGCACGCCCATGCCGTCCATGCGGCTGCCTTCGAGCCAGATATCGAGCAGGACCAGCGCCGGCCGGCGCATGCGGATGGCGCCCAACGCCGCGTCGGCGTCGCCCGCCGCGCGTGTCTCGTAGCCTTCGTCCTGCAGTGTATCGGCGATGATCGTACGGATATCTGCTTCGTCGTCGACGATCAGAATCTCTTGCGCCATGCGCTCCCACCAGTTTGCGGCCCCGAACGTCCCCTTCGGACCGCGGCTCGTATCCTATTCCGCCGCTTCGCCGCGCGCTACAGGAGTTTCCGCTGCCGCGGCCGGCCATATCAGCGCAACTCTAGCGCCCCCTTCCGGCCGATTTTCCATTTTCAGTTCGCCGCCGTGATCCTCGACGATCTTGCGCGCGATGGCGAGGCCGAGGCCGGTGCCGCGCGCGCGCGTCGTCACATAGGGCTCGGTCAGGCGGGGCAGGAGATCGAGCGGCAGGCCCGTGCCGTCGTCGAGCACGGCGATGACCGCCTTACCGCTGTCACGCTCGAGCCGCACCTCTATGCGGCCTTTCCGGCGCTTCTTCGCGTCTTTCTGTTCGCCCGCCGGCTCGAGGATCGCCGCGGCGGCGTTGCGCAGCAGATTGGTCAGCGCCTGGCCGAGCAGCCGCGCATCGCACGGCACCGCGAAGCGCCCCGGCGGCGCCGTCAGCACGTATTCGATGTCGGGATGCGCGTTGTGCTCCAGGAACATCGCGTGGTTGGCGATCTCGCGCAGCTCCTCGTTGCGGATGACCGGCACCGGCATGCGCGCGAAGCTCGAGAACTCGTCGACGAGGCGGCCGATGTCGCCCACTTGGCGGATGATCGTCTCGGTGTAGGTCTTGAACGTGTCAGGATCGGACGTGATCTGCGCCAGGTATTTGCGCCGGAGGCGCTCGGCCGAGAGCTGGATCGGGGTCAAAGGATTCTTGATCTCGTGCGCGATCCGGCGCGCCACGTCGGCCCAGGCGGCCTTCCTCTGCGCCGACTGCAGCTCGGTGATGTCGTCGAAGGTGATGACAAAGCCCATCACCTCCTCGCGCACCTGCTCGGCCGCAATGCGTGCCAAGAGCGTGCGCTGCCGCCCCTCGCGCAGGACCTGGATCTCGCGGTCGTGCAGTTTCTCGGGGCGCTCGAGCGCGGCCGCGACCAGCTCGCCCATCTCGGGCACGACCTCGGCCAGCGGATCGCCGACGCGCGCCTGCAGGTTCGTGGCAAGGAGCTCTGCGGCCGAGCGGTTGGGAAGGTTGATGCGGCCCTTGGTGTCGAGGCCGATCACGCCGGCCGAGACGCCGGCGAGCACGGTTTCGGTGAATTCGCGCCGCGAGTCGAGCTGGCGGTTGGCCTCGATCAGCTGCTCGCGGTTGCGCGCCAACTGCGCCGTCATGCGGTTGAACGAGCGCGCAAGGCTGCCGAGCTCGTCGTCGGCGCGGCGCGCATTGACTCGCACGTTGAGCTCGCCCGTCCCCACCCGCTCGGCCGCGGTGATCAGATCGCCGATCGGTCGCACGAGCTGGTTCGCGATCATGAAGCCGAGCCAGACCGCCGCGAGCAGCAGCAGGAGCGAAACCCCGCCGAACAGCAGGTAGAACGAGAGCTGCACGCTCGAGCGCTGGCCCTCGAGCCGCACATAGTCGTCGACGGCGTTCCTGAGCTGCCCGACATGGCGCACGAGGTTCACGTCGAGCGGCCGCTCCATTACGAGATAGATGTCGGCGTCGATGTAGAGCGCCAGCCGCGCCATCGCCCGCAGCATGTGCGACTTCGAGCCCGAGGTGAGGACGAGGATCTCGCTCTCCTTGAGCCGTGGGATGGCCGGCTCGAGATCGCGCGCATAGTCGAGGCCGAGGCCGAGCCCCGAATCGACCAGCACGCGCCTGTTCGCATCGAACACGTAGACGCCGGTGATGCCGCGCTCCTTGGCCTGGGACTGCACATAGGGGGCGAGCAGGCCCGGCGTGCCCATGAGCTGGATCGCGGCCTTGTTGACGTCGTCGGCGAGGCCCTGGAGGTCGTTGCGCGCGGCCTCGTATTTCTCGGCGAGGTAGGAATCGGTGATGGCGAGCGATTCGCGCAGCGCCGTGCCGACGCGGTCGCTGAACCAGGCCTGGATGCCGAAATTGAAGAAGAGCGCCGAGAACACGGCAACGATGATCGCCGGCGTCACGGCGAGAAGGCCGAACAGCAGCACGAGCCGCGCATGGAGGCGCGAGCCCGCCCGCCCCTTCCGCCGCTCGACCCAGAGGCGGACGAGCCGCTGCGCCACCAGCATGCCGAGCGGCAGCAGCAGCACGAGGTCGAGGATGATGAGGGCGAGCAGCGTGTTGGGGTCGGGGCCAAATGGCGGCGAGCCTGTCAGCGCGATATAGGTGGCGATGCCCGAGGCCAGCGCCGCGAAAGTCAGCGCGAGCGCCAGGTTCCGCGCCAGGCGGTGCCGCTGCGCCCACACATAGAGCCGCGTCCAGCGGTTATAGGTGACGTTCGCCTGTTCGGCGGCGCGTTGGGTCAGGGTGCACCTGGCGGCAATGCGTGGGCCATTCTGGTTATTTTACGATGCTGCGGAGTCAGATGTCCAACGCATTGATTTTGTTTTGCAAACGAAACGCCATGGAAAGGCGGTCTGCCGAGCGGACGCCGGCACTGCTTGACAAATCAATAAGCCTTCAGCGCGTTACGATCACCGCCATCGACGGCGCGGGCGCGTCGGCCAGCTCGAAGCGCTGGACGGAACGCCGATCATCGACCTGAAGCCGGTGCTCGACGAGGACGTCGGCCGGCGCTGAGCGTGCACCGCGCCGGACCGCTCAGCCGGGCGACCGTGCGCATTCCTCGGCCACGCGGCGCACGTACCTGCCGAAATCGGGATCCTCGCCCTCAAGCAGGCGCGGCAGGGCGCTTCTGAAGTCCTGCCGCTTGCACCAGGTGCGGATGTAGTCGTCCCAGGTCGACCACAGGCGCTTCGTCTGCGGCGTCATCCTCTCTTCGTAGACGAGGATGAAGGCGCGCTCGAAGAGCGAGATCAGGATGTCAAAGATGATCTTCTTGCGCTCCTGCTGCTCGGGCGACAGCTCATGCTCGGGCACCTCCTCGGAGCTCAGCCGCAGATCGGCGTTGTCGAGCAGAAGCTTCGAAAAGTCGGCGTACTCGTCCGAGAGCTTTTGATAGATCTCTTCTTCCTCGATCTGCCGCTCCTTGCGACGCTCGAGCATGTAGACGGTGATGGCGAACGGCAGGCCGATCACCGTCACGATGTAGCTGAGCAATTCCCAGGTTTCGTGGGACATCGCTGGGCTCGACGATCCTCTTCGTGACGTGGCCGGCGCTCGAATCGCGACCGGCAAACGTAGCATATCGCCGAAGCCGTGCGGCGAGCGCCGGTGTTTCCTGACGCGGCCTGCCGCACAGGGAGAAGAACGTGGCGAAATTTCGAACTGAAACAAATCGGACGAGTCGAGTCTCCGCTCACCGATCCCGGCGCGGCGCCGAAGCAAGCCGACGAAGGTGCGCCGCCAGCCTGACTCGTCTTCGACGCCGAGGTGTGCGACAGCCTCGGCAGCCTTCGCCCCGGCGACGAGATCATCCTCATAACCTGGCTCGATCGCGGGCGGCGCGACGTCTTAAGCTTGCATCCGCGCGGAGACACGGCGCGGCAGCGTGAGGGCGTCTTCAGCACGCGCTCGCCGCACCGCCCCAATCCGATCGGCCTCCACCGCGTTACGATCACCGCCATCGACGGGCGGCGTATCGAGGTCCACCATCTCGAAGCGCTCGACGGCACGCCGATCCTCGACGTGAAGCCGGTCCTCGACGAGGACGTCCGCCGGCGATGAATGGCCGCCATGTCCAGCGATTCGGCTTGACTTTGTTTCTATATTGTTCTACACAATCGAAACTTGGCTCATTGGGAGCCGGTCGGACGGCGAGGTCCTCAGGGCGTCGCGCGTGCGTTGCTCTTTTGAGATCGTGGAACTTGATTGCACCAAGCTCGCCATTTTCGCGCGACGCTTGAACCCCGACATTCGCCCGCGGCGCGTCTTTGGCGGTTGCTGACCCGCCAGTTTACGTTTGTTGACGAATGTTGACGTTTCGCGGCCCCTCCCCCCGTTAACATCACGCCGCCCAGGCTCAAACGCAGCCAGGCGAGCGAAACGAAGGGTCTCGCGAAAAGCCCAGATCGGCGGGTGAGAAAGCCGACAAAAGCCGACCGCAAGGGCGAAAAAAGCCAACAAAAGCCTACAAAAGGCGACAAAAGCCTACGTTGTAGAAAATGTCGGCTTTTGTGGACTTTTGTAGGCTTTTGTTGGCTTCGCGGCTCGCGCTCCTACTTCACCCCGCGCAGCACCTCGATGTCGAGCTCGCGGATCTTCTTGCGCAGCGTGTTGCGGTTGAGGCCGAGGAGCGCCGCGGCCTTCAGCTGGTTGCCGCGCGTGGCGCGGAGGCACAGGCTGATCATCGGCCGCTCCACTTCGGCCAGGATGCGGTCGTAGACGCCGGGCGGCGGCAGCGAATCGGGATGGCCGTCGAAATGCCGGCGGAGGTGGCGCTCGACGGCCTGGCTCAGCGTCTCGTCGAGCGGCGCTGCGGCCGCAGCCGGACCGGCCGGCGGCGCGTTGGCGACCGGCGGCGCATCGGCCAACTCGGCCTCGACGATGTCGACGCCGATCACCTCCTCGGAATAGAGCGCGGCGAGCCGGCGCACGAGGTTCTCGAGCTCGCGCACATTGCCGGGCCAGCGATATGATTTGAGGCGGTCCATCGCCGCCTGGTCGAGGCTCTTGCGCGGCAGGCCCTCCTTTTCCGCCTGGGCGAAGAAGTGGCGCACGAGATCGGGGATGTCCTCGGTTTTCTCGCGCAGCGCCGGGATGCGGATCGGCACGACGTTGAGCCGATAGAACAGGTCCTCGCGGAACAGGCCCTGGCGGATCAGCTGGCGGAGATCGCGGTGTGTGGCCGCGATGATGCGCACATCGGCGCGGATCGGCGTGTGGCCGCCGACCGGCACGAACTCGCCCTGCTGCAACACGCGCAGGAGCCGCGTCTGCGCGTCGAGCGGCATGTCGCCAATCTCGTCGAGGAAGAGCGTGCCGCCCTCGGCCTGCTCGAAGCGGCCGGCATAGCGGGCCGAGGCGCCGGTGAAGGCGCCCTTCTCGTGGCCGAACAGCTCGCTCTCGATCAGCTCCTTGGGGATCGCGGCCATGTTGATGGCGATGAACGGGCCGTTGCGCCGCTTGCCGTAATCGTGGAGCGCGCGCGCCACCAGCTCTTTGCCGGTGCCCGACTCGCCGGTGATGATGACCGAGAGGTCGGTCGCCATGAGCCGCGCCAGCACGCGGTAGATCTCCTGCATCGCCGGCGAGCGGCCGATCAGCGGCAGGCCGTCGGTCTCGGGCGCGGGCGCGTCGTTCGGCACGCGCGCCTTCTCGTTCAGGCCGCGCTGCACGACGTTGATCAGCTCGTTGATGTCGAACGGCTTCGGCAGGTATTCGAACGCGCCCCGCTCGGTCGCCTTCACCGCCGTCATCAGCGTGTTGTGCGCGCTCATGACGACGACCTTCAAATCGGGCCTGAGCTTCCGGATGCGCGGCACGAGGTCGAGGCCGTTCTCGTCGGGCAGCAGCACGTCGGTGATGACGAGATCGCCGTCGCCGTCGCTCACCCAGCGCCAGAGCGTCGCCGCGTTGCCGGTCGAGCGCACCTCGAGGCCGGCACGCGAGAGCGCGTGGCTCACGACCGTGCGGATCCCGCGGTCGTCGTCGGCCAAGAGAACAGTGGGGTTCGTCATTTCGGGGCTCCTTCGGGCCGGAAGACCGGCAACAGGACGGTGAACACGGTGCGCCCGCGCTCGCTCGCGAACTCGATGACGCCGCCGTGGTCGTCGACGATCTTCGCCACCAGCGCCAGCCCAAGCCCCGTCCCCGTGGACTTCGTGGTGACGAATGGATCGAACAGATGGGCGCGAATGTCCTCCGGAATGCCCTCGCCATTGTCCTGCACGCTCACGACCAGCGGCAGCTGGACGCGGCGGTCGCTGCCCGGGACGGCGAGGCGCACGCCGGGCTTGAAGGCGGTGGCGAGCACGATCTCGCCTCCCTCGCGCGGCGCCGCCTCGGCCGCGTTCTTCACGAGATTGAGGAACACCTGGATCAGGCGGTCGCGGTCGCCCAACACCGGCGGCAGCGAGGGATCGTACTCCTCGCGCACGCGCAGCCGTTGCGCGAAGCCGGCCTTGGCGATCGCCTTCACGTGGTCGAGCACCTGATGGATGTTGACCGGCTCGCGCGGCTTGGGCGGGCTCTCGGCGAACACCTCCATGCGGTCGATCAGCTCGACGATGCGGTCGGTCTCGTCGCAGATGAGCTTGGTGAGCGAGCGGTCCTCGGAGGAGAGCCCGCCTTCGAGCAATTGCGCTGCGCCGCGGATGCCGGAGAGCGGGTTCTTCACCTCGTGCGCGAGCATCGCGGCCATCGCCGTCACCGAACGCGCCGCGCCGCGATGCGTGAGCTGGCGGTCGATCTTGCGCGCGATGCCCTGCGCCTGGATCGAGAGCACGACCGCATGAGCGGCCGCGTCGGGGTCCTCGACAATCGGGGCGGCCTGCACGGTCACGAAATGACGCCCGATGCGCGGCGTCTCCAACGTGAGCCCGAACTCGCGCACCGCCTTCTCGGCGTCGAAGGCCTGCTCGACGAGCGCCAGCACCGGGCTGTCGGCCGGCACGTAGTGGGCGAGCCCGCGCCGGCGCATCTGCGCCAGGCTGGTGTCGAAGAACTGCTCGGCCGCCATGTTGGCGAACTCGATCGCGCCCCCGCGGCGGATCACCAGAATGGCGTCCGCCAGGGCGTTCAGGACCGGGATGGCGTCGGTCGTCCGGTGCGAGGTCTCCGAAGCGGGAATGGGCTGGTCCACGGTCATCCGTTCCGCCCCAGGCGGATACGCGGGCTTATCCAATGCAAAGTCCAAGCCAGGGCGTGCAGGCCAAGCTAGGGTGCAAGAATCCCGGGCCGGATCGCCCAATCCGTGAGCGAATCGATTATTTAGTAGGCAATAGCGTCAACTTGGTCAATTGATGTGCAGCCAGCGCCTTTGCCGCACCCTCACCGCCCGAGCAGCACCTCGGAGACGAACTTGACGCCCGGATAGGCCAGGATCAGCGCCAGCGAGGCGCCCAGGACCCAGCGGGCGGCGGAACGGCCGCGCAGGCCCGTCAGCCGGTGCAGCGCCAGCACGCCGAGCACCAGCGCGAAGGCAATGAGAGCCAGCACCGATTTGTGGTCGACCGGAAGCAGCGATCCGCCGCGCAGATACGACCACGCCATGCCCGTCGCGATGCCGGCCCCGAGCACGATCGCGGCCGCGATCAGGAAGTAGAGCTCGAGGCTCTCGCACGTGGCGACGCTGGGCAGCCGCGCGCTCAAGGCGCCCTTGGCCTTGCGCTTGATCGCCCGCTCCTGGACCAGGATCGCGATCCCCGCGCCGGCCGCGAGCGTCACGAGCGCGTAGGTCGCGAGCGAGGCGCTGACATGGATCGCGACCCAGATCGAGGCGACTTCGGGCTGCAGCACGCGCGTGCCGGTGCGTAGCCAGATCGTGCCGAGCACGCCCGACGCGAGCAGGAACGGCACCAACACGATGGCGAGCCGCCGCGCCTCGCGCGAGAACGCGCCCACGACCGCGTAGCCGGCTAGGCACGCGCCGACGGAGAGCCACAGCGCATCGGAAAAACCGGTCGGCAGGCCGCGGCGGCCCTCGACGCCAAGCAGCGCCGCCGTGCCGGCCAATGCCACGGCGACCGCGGGCCAGAACACCAGGGCGCGGC
>SBBV01000427.1 GCA_005240015.1 Candidatus Odyssella thessalonicensis
CTCACCGGCCTCTTCAACGTCGGCATCGCCGAGATCATCCGCTTGGTGGCGCTGAACTATCAATCGCTCACCGGCGGCGCCTTCGGCGTCAAGGGCATCCCGCGCCCGTTCGAGGACATGGTTCGCCCCTGGGGCGAGATCGCGATGATGGTGCTGATCGGCCTGCTCGTGCTGGCGATCTATCTGTTCATGGAGCGCGTGCGCAATTCGCCCTGGGGCCGCGTGATGCGCGCGATCCGCGATAACGAGACCGCGGCGGCGGCGATGGGGAAAGACGTCGAAGCGTTTCGCCTGCAGGCCTTCATCATCGGCTCGGCGTTCATGGGGCTCGGCGGCGCGCTCACCGCGCACTACTTGAAGGTCTTCACGCCCGAGGCGAGCGAGCCGCTCTACGCCACGTTCCTCGTCTGGGTGATGCTGATCGTGGGCGGCAGCGGCAACAATCGCGGCGCGATCCTCGGCGCGGTGCTCGTATGGCTGCTGTGGACCGCGAGCGAGCTCGTCACCGGCCAGCTGCCGCCCGAATGGGGCGTCAAGATCGCCTACATCAAGATGTTCCTGGTCGGCCTGCTGCTCGTCGTGGTGTTGCAGTGGTTCCCGCAGGGCCTCCTGCCCGAGCGGCCGCCGAAGCTCGCCGGCGAGGGCGCCGCGCGCGCATAGGGCCGGGGGCGCGGCAACGCGCTGGCGGTCGGAAGCCAGATTTCATATAGCTTGCGCTAAACTCCTCCCGGAAGGATGGGGCGGTGGGCATTCGGCAGCATGGCGGATACGATTTCATACCTTGAAAAGCGGGACAGCGCGGCGGCAGTTGCGCCGGCAGCGGTCGCGTGCCCGCCCTCGTGCAGCAGCACATGGATCACGCTGGTCGGCCTCGCGGGATTGCTGATCGCCGTACCACTTTTGCGCCACACGCAGCTCTCGGTCGTCCACCAGGGGGTGATCGCGATGGTCGCGGCGACCGGGCCGATCAGTCTGCGGCCAGCGCGCAGCATCGCCGCACTACTGCTCGCGAAACGCCTTCGCGAAGCTGTCGAGGACCGGCCGCAATAGGTAGTCGAGCAGCGTGCGATCACCGGTCAGGATCACCGCCTCCACCGGCATGCCCGGGTAGAGTTTCACGGCGGGGACGCGGCCGAGCTCGTGGGCCCCCACCTCGAGCCGCGCCAGGTAATACGTCAGCTGAGATTTCTGGTCGGTCACAGCATCGGGTGAAACGTGGACGACGCGCCCCGAGAGCGTGGGCGTGATACGCTGCTTGTAGGCGACGAAGCGTACTTCCGCGGACAGCCCTTCGCGCACGACGTCGATGTCCAACGGACTCACGCGCACCGTCATGACCAGCCTCTCGTCGTCGGGCACGATGTCGAGGATTGCACCGCCCGCGGGGACGACCGCGCCGGGCGCGAAATACTTCAATCCGAGCACGACCCCGCTCTGGGGTGCCAACACGTCGGTACGCTTGAGCTGATCGGAGGCCTTGCGCAGCTGCTCCTCAGCTTCGGCCCGCCGTGAGCGCGCCTTGTCGAGTTCACCGGCGACCGCATTGCCGCGTTTGCGGCGCAGCGCTTCGATGCTGGCCTCGGATTCGGCGATCGTCTCCCGGCTGGTGGCGATCTTGCCCTCGAGCGCGGTCCGCTCCCCCTCCAATTCGAAGGCCCGCCGCTCGAGCGCAAGGACACGCGGCTTGCGTTCGTAGCCTTTGCGCAGCATCTCGCGCGCCGTCGCGGCTTCCTCGTTGATCAGCGCGAGCTGACGGCGGGTGGACTCGACCTGGCCGGCCAGCGATGCGATCAGGGCGCGGGCCTGATCGATGCGCTTCGTGTGGACGGCGATCTCGCCCTCGAGCGCGCGGCGCTGGCTGTCGAACATTTCGGTCTGTGTGCGCAGCACGGCGGCGATCTCCGGCGCGTCCTTGCGCGCGATGACCTCCTTGGGAAAGTCGATTCGCGGCGACAAGTCGCGCTCGGCCACGAGCCGCGCCTCCTCCGCCATGGCGGTGACGAGCCGGTTCTGCAACACCGCGCGATCGACCTGCGCCGCGAGCGGATCGAGCCGAACCAACGCTTGGCCCGCGCGCACGCGCTGGCCCTCGCGGACGAGGAGTTCACGGACGATGCCACCCTCGAAATGCTGCACGGTCTTGCGGTTGGTATCCACGCGTACCTCGCCCGCGGCCACGGCACCGCTCGCGAGCGGTGCCGTCGCCGCCCAATAGCCGAAGCCACCCAGGCCGAGCGCGGTGGCGAAGAGCGCGAGCGCGACCGTGCCCGCGACCGGCGGCCCCTTGCGCAGCAGCGTTTCGCCGTACTCGACTACGTTCTGCTCGGCGAGGGCGGGAAGACCCATGGCTCACTCCGCGGGCTGGACCGGCGCCACTTTGGCGGCCCGGCGCGGTATGGTCGCGACGCCGCTCCGCGCCAGCTTCGCGAGCACGGTCTCCTTGGCACCGAACATCTCGATCTTGCCGCCTTTCAGCACGAGCAGCTTGTCCATGTGCGTCATGATCGCCGCGCGATGGCCGATCACCGCCACGGTCGATCCGAGGGACTTGAGATTCGCGATCGCGGCGTTGAGCGCCTGCTCGCCCTCGGCGTCCAGGTTGGCATTGGGTTCGTCGAGCACGACGAATACGGGGTTGCCGAGCAACGCCCGGGCGAGCCCGATGCGCTGACGCTGCCCGCCGGACAGGCTGACGCCTCCATCTCCGACGCGGGTCTCGTATCCGTTGGGCAGGTTCAGAATCATGTCGTGCGCGCCGGCCAGCTGTGCCGCGGCAACGACCATGTCCGGGCTCACGTCGCCGAAGCGGGCGATGTTGTCGCGGACGCTCGCGTCGAACAGCGCGACGTCCTGCGGCAGATATCCCATCCAGCGCCCGAGCTCTTCCGGGTTCCACTTGAAGACATCCGCGCCGTCGAGGCGTACCGCGCCGCGGCTCGGCGCCGCCGCGCCGATCAGCAGCCGCGCCAGCGTCGACTTGCCCGCGGCGGAGGGCCCGATGATGCCGACCGCCTCGCCGGCGCTGAGCCGGAACGAGATGTTCCGCAGTATGGGCTCCGGCGCGCCGGGCGGCTGATACGTCGCGCGGTCGACACGGAGCTGCCCGCACGGCTTGGGCAGCGGCATGCTGGCCTGCCGCACCGGCGGCGCGCGCAGGAAAGCGCGGAGGCGGCTATAGGCCTCCGCCGCCTGCACCGCTTGTCGCCAGCTCGCGATCGCCCGCTCCACCGGCGCCATGCCCCGCGCGGCGATCACGCCGGCGGCGATCATGGCGCCGGCGCTCAACAGGTCGCGCGTGACGAGGTAGGCCCCGGCACCAAAGATCGCGACCTGCACCAGGAGGCGCACCGCCATCGAGATCGAGAGGATCGCGGCTGCGCGGTCGCTCGCCTTACCCTGAAGGCCGGTGGCCGCGAAGCTTTCCGACGCCCAACGGCGCGCGACTGCCGTTCTCATGCCCATAGCGTCCACCACTTCCGCATGGCGAACGGCGGCGTCCGCGATCTGTTGGGCCCGCACCGCCGCCGCGTTGGCAGAGCGCAGCCGCAAGTGGGTCGTCCGCTCGCTGAGCAGCGCGAGGCCCAGCAGCGCAAGCGCGCCCAAGAGCCCGACCGTGCCGAGCAGCGGATGCAGGACGAACAGCAGAGCGACGAACAGGGGCGTCCACGGAGCGTCCATGAACGCGATCACCCCGGCGCCGCCCAGGAACGATCGCACCACTCCAATGTCGCGCAGGGCCTCGGCGCGATACGGATGGCCCTGCAGTCCGGCCTCCACGGCCCGCATCAGGGTGGACGGGCCGAGTGCGCGGTCAAGCCACACGCCCATCCGCACAAACAGGTGCGAGCGCAGCGCCTCGAGAACCGCATAGAGCACGAGTGCGCCGACGACGATGACGGTGAGAAAGAACAGCGTCGGCAGGCTCCGGGAAACAATGACCCGGTCGTAGAGCTGCAAAATGT
This sequence comes from Candidatus Odyssella thessalonicensis, assembly GCA_005240015.1. Lineage (GTDB taxonomy): Bacteria > Pseudomonadota > Alphaproteobacteria > Bin65 > Bin65 > SBBV01. Next base: position 3,963 of record SBBV01000427.1, read on the forward strand.
AAAGGGGGACCGCGAGTACGAGGAGATTCACCATGAAGCCGAGCATGCCCGCCCAGAAGAGCGCGGGCCGGCAGCGCCCCAGCGTAGCGGCGAGTCGATCCGGACGCGGATCGATAGTCGCGTTCATGTGATGGCCGGTCGGATCGCAGAGGGAGGCCGCGGCGGTGCCGCGGCCTCCGTGCGAGGTGCCTTAGACGAATTGCACGCGCGCGTCTGCGAAGAACGTCTCCTGCGTGAAGACGTTGCCGAGCAGGGAAATCGACCCGGCGCCGTCACCCTCCCAGAACACCAGCGTGTCGGTGCCGTTGTTGACGACCGTGAACTGCGCGGATGCGTCCGCCTCCGTGATGCCGCTGAACGCCAACGCGTCGCCGTTCGAGAAGTCGTCGACGATGTCGTCCCCGTCCGCAGCGACGATCGCCGTGTCCTCGACGGTGAAGTCGAAGGCGAAGGCGTCCTCGCCATCGCCGCCGACCAGGAAGTCGTCGTCCGCGCCGCCGACGATCACGTCGTCACCGGAGCCGCCCGACAGGCTGTCGGAGCCCTCGTTCCCGAAGACCCCGTCGTCGCCGGCGCCGCCGGCCAGCGTGTCGTCGCCGGCGCCACCGGAGAGGCTGTCATCGCCGGTGCCACCGGACAGGTCGTCGTCGCCGCCATTGCCGCTCAAGCTATCGTCGCCGGAGCCGCCGAGCAGAGTATCCGCGCCGGCGCCTGCTGACAGCGCGTCCTCGCCCGAACCGCCGTCGAGCGTGTCGTCGCCGTCGTTTCCGAAGAGCTGATCGTCGCCGGAGCCGCCGGAAATATCGTCGTCTCCGCCGAAGCCGACCGCGATGTCGTCGCCGGCCAGCGCAGCGATGGTGTCGTCCTCGCCGTTGAGGCCGAGCAGGATCTCGCTTTGAGCGGTGCCAGTGATCGTTGCCATATCGCTTCTCTCCTCTCTTGCAACCGGAGTTGCGCTGATGGAGCTGCAGCCAAATGCATCGACCGCATTTTGCACTGCCGGCTGCAGCGGCGGTCAGTTACTGCGATCGCGCGCCGGCGCGCCATATCCCAGTGGTTATATTGGGCGTCTAATCGCGCGCGATTATGTGGAGCGCGAGCCGCCGGAACTTGAAATGCGGCGAGAATGGGAGGGCGGACGAATCCATCGTCGCGCGATCGCGCGACAAGCCCAATCGAAGCGCGGACCGCTCCGCGCGATGGCCACGCGGTCAGTACGCGAAAGCGCCGAGCGGAATTGCGCGCACCACGAGCGCGGTGCGGTTGGTCACCCCGAGCTTCTGATAGATGTTATGTAGATGAATCTTGATGGTCCCGTCGGAAACGTTGAGGCGACGGGCGATGTCCTTGTTCGAGAGGCCGCGCGCCACGAGACTGGTCACTTCCCACTCGCGCCCGGTGAGCGCCGCGCTTGCCGCTGGCGCCACGGACCGGGTGCGGGCCGCGCCGAGATCGCGGCCGACCTGGGCCGGCCAGCACTCATGACCGTTCGCGACCGCGCGCAGACAATCGAGCAATTGCTCGGGCGTGCAATTCTTGCCCACGACCCCGTGGGCGCCGGCATTGGCCGCGGCGGCAACGTCGTCCAGGTTCAGCGCCACCCCGAAGAGCACCACTTTGGTGACGAGCCCCCTGATGCGCACCGCGTCGAGCACCTGGAGCCCACTCAAGGCCGGCATCACGATGTCCACCAGCGCGATCTCGGGCGCGAAGCGCTCGATGGCCTCGATGCAGGCGAAGCCGTCGCCGGCATGGGCTACGACGCGAAACTCGGAGGATTGTCCGAAGATGCCGTGGAGTCCGCTGAGTACGACAGGATGGTCGTCGGCAACAACGATGCGGATTTCGCGGTCGAGAGGCTGCATGGCGCGGAAACCCAATTGACGAATCCCGGGGCGACTTGAGCGCTCGTGATCTTGCATCGACTCCGCGGCTGAAGTCCCTGCCCCGTCC
>SBBV01000381.1 GCA_005240015.1 Candidatus Odyssella thessalonicensis
GCCACCGCAAAAAGATCAAAAATGCAATTGAAGGGATGACCGCAAAAGTGTCACCCATGTCCCCGAACACCTGTCACCCATCTCTCCGGCACGTACATATTCGCGGGGGAGGGAACTGCTACTGCCCGTTCGCGGCGGGCGGTCCGGCCATGGCGCGGGCGCCTTTGCTCAGGTCGGCGCCGGAGGGCAGCGGGCCGGTGCGGTTGGCGACCCAGGCGGCGACGTCGCGGTGCACGACCTCGGCCTGGAGATCGCGATAGAGCAGGTGATAGCCCTTCTCATAGACCGCGACGCGCTTCAGGCCCTGGGGCAGGCGGCGCGCCACCGCCTCGATCGGCTGGCGCGGGATGATCTGGTCCTTCTCGCCGTAGAGCAGCAGCACCGGCACCTTGATCTGCGGCGCCGCGGCGAACGCCGTGTCCATCAGGTCGACCACGCCCCAGAGCGCGTCGACGCGCGCGCCCTTGATCACGTAGGGATCGCGCGCGAGATCGCGCAGGACCTCCTTGTTGTCGGTCACGACGCGCTGCACCTCACGGCCGCTCAGGTGGTATTGCGGGATCGTGTACGAGGCGAGCCAGAGCGTGCTCGTGTAGTAGAACGGCATCGTCGAGCGGCTCCAGACCGCCGGCGCCTCGAGGATGATGCCGTCGAGCTTGGGCGCGTCGGGGCGCGCCATCGCGGCGAGCACGACGCCGCCGCCCATGCTGGTGCCCGACGCGTAGAGCGGCACGCCGGGATGGCGCTGGCGCACCAGGGCCACGGCCGTGGTGAAATCGGAGACGAGCCGGTCCAGGCCCGGCCAGATGCCGCGCTGCGGCGTGTTGCCGAAGCCGCGCTGATCATAGGCGTAAGTCGCGATACCTTCGCGCTGCCAGCGCTCGGCGGGGATGGCGAAGCTCTTGTTGTAGTCGTTCATGCCGTGCACGCCGAGGATGACGGCCTTGACGTCGCCCGCGGGCAGCCAGACGCGCAGCGGCAGCAGCGTGCCGTCGGCGGTCTGGATGTAGTCGCCGCGCAGCTGCGGCGCGACGAGCAGGCTGCCCGAGACCTGCACCTGCGGCGCGCAGGCGCCGGCTACCGCCAGCATCGCGCCGGCCAACAGAATGCGCGGGATCCCGATCATTGCGCTGCCTCCCGCTTCGGCCCTCCGGCGCGCGTGCCGGTCAGGTGGAGAAACAGGTCTTCGAGGTCGCTTTCATAGGTCGAAAGGTCGGCGATGGCGAGCCCTGCGCCGCGCACAGCTTCGAGGATGTCGGCGATCCGCGTTTCGCTCGGCCGGTAGTGGAACACGAGCCGGCGCGGCGGCACGAGGTGCACCTGAAAGCGCGCGAGTGCGGGCGGAAGTTCCGCGAGATCGGCCTCGAGCGTGATCGTGAGCTCCTTCCGGTCGAGCCGGCGCAGCAGCGCGCTGGTGCTGTCGCAGGCGATGAGCTTGCCGTGGTTGATGATGGCGATGGTGTCGCAGAGCTCCTGCGCTTCCTCGAGATAGTGCGTGGTGAGCAGCACGGTGACACCCGAGCGCTTCAACGTGCGGATATGCCCCCAGAGGCTCTGGCGCAGCTCGATGTCGACGCCGGCCGTGGGCTCGTCGAGCACCAGCACCGGCGGCGAATGCACCATCGCCTTCGCCACCATGAGGCGCCGGCGCATGCCGCCCGAAAGCGTGCGCGCATAGGCGTCGGCCTTGTCGAGCAGGCCCACCGTCGCCAGCAGCTCCTCGGTGCGGCGCTCCTTGGGCGGCACGCCGTAGAGCCCGGCCTGGAAGTCGAGCAGCTCGCGCGGGGTGAAGAAAGCGTCGAGATTGAGCTCCTGCGGCACGATGCCGATCGCGGCGGCGGCCTCGCGCGGCGAGCGCGCCAGATCGCGGCCCCAGATCTCGGCCGAGCCCGCGGTCGGCTTCACGAGGCCGGCCAGGATATTGATGAGCGTGGATTTGCCCGCGCCGTTGGGGCCGAGCAGGCCGAACAGCGACCCGCGCGGGATGTCGAGGTCGACGCTGTCGAGGGCTCGCGTCGCCGCCTTGCCATAGATCTTGGTGAGGCCGCGAATGCGGATTGCGGCGGCGGGCAGGTCCAGCTTCTGATGCACCTCGGTCCAACCTCGGCTCTTCCGAACCCCCTTACGGGGCTCGCGCCCAATTCGTAGCCCGATTGCGGCCCGCCGTCACCGAGGGGCCGCTGGGTTGCGACGCCGTTGCAGGGCCGAAATCGTTGAAACCCAGGCGTCGGCGGCTATTATGCGCGGCCTCGCCGCCGGGGGAGCGGCGCGGAGTCCCCACGTCCCTCGCTTCCGCACCGCATGCAACCGCCCGAAACCATCGAGGTCGAAACCCGCGTCGTCGCCTGCGACGGGGGCAATGCCGCGCTCGGACACCCGCGCGTCTATCTCAACATGGGCGACGAAGACTTCGTCGAGTGCCCGTATTGCGACCGTCGCTTCGTGCTGAAGCCCGGCGCCGGCGGAAGCAGGTCGCACTAGCCCGCAGCGGCCGCGTCGCCTCCCCGCAGGCGCGCGGCCGGCCCAGAAACCGCAACCGAGGATCAACGTCCCATGAAGCTCGTCTCATTCCTGCGCAACAACAAGCCCACCTGGGGCGTCGTCGTCGACGGCGGCGTCGTCGATTGCGGCGCCAAGCTCGGCAAGAAGTATCCCGACTTGAAGGCGGTGATCGCCAATCGCGGGATCGCCGACGCCAAGAAGCTCGCCAAGAGCAAGAAGAAGCCCGACGTGCCGGTGGCGAAGGTCAAGTTCCTGCCGCCGATCGGCAATCCCGACAAGGTCATCTGCATCGGCTTGAACTACAAGAGCCACGTCGCCGAGACGGGCCGGAGCGATGCCCAGTATCCGACGATCTTCACGCGCTTCGCCAACACGCAGGTCGGCCACGGCCAGCCGATGATCCGGCCGCGCAACTCCGAGAAGTACGACTACGAGGGCGAGGTCGCGGTCATCATCGGCAAGAAGGGCCGCCATATTTCGAAGGAAGACGCGCTCAAATACGTGGCCGGCTATTCCTGCTACAACGACGGCTCGATCCGCGACTGGCAGCGCCACACGACCCAGTTCACGCCGGGCAAGAACTTCGTCGGCACCGGCGGCTTCGGTCCGTGGATCGTGACCGCCGACGAGATCCCCGATCCCACCAAGATGACGCTGGTCACGCGCCTCAACGGCCAGGAGCTGCAGCGCGCCACCACCGATCTGCTGATCTTCGACATCCCGACGCTGATCAACTACTGCTCGGACTTCACCGAGCTGGTGCCGGGCGACGTGATCGTCACCGGCACGCCGGGCGGCGTCGGCTTCGTGCGCAACCCGCCGATCTTCATGCAGCCGGGCGACACGGTCGAGGTCGACGTCGACAAGATCGGCGTGCTCAGCAACCCGATCGTGCAGGAGAAGTAGCGCCCGCGGCGGCCCCACACGGACGAGCACGGGCATCCACGGACGCGCACGGACGACGCATTGTCCCGATTGGGTGGAGGTGTCTGACGTGTAGGGGCGGGTCGGGGACCCGCCCCTACGCGGCACGTTCCGAATCCATCTAATCGAAACGCGCTCTAGACTAGCGACGCCCTAGTTCTTCGCGATCCGCACGCTGGCGAGCATGCGCTCGAACATCGAGAGCGTGCCGCTGTGGGCGCTGCGCAACGCTTCGAGGTCCTTCCCCGCATCGTCCTCGTCCAAGAGGATCGCCAGCTCGATGGCGATGAGCCGCGTGCCGGTCTTGTCGAGCAGCAGCACGAAGCTCGAGAGCATGTCGTCGTCGAGCGCCCACATGCGCACCGCCTCGACGCCGTCCCCGATCTTGGTCGGCGTCGCCACCGCCTTGGGATTGCGCTGCTGTTCCTCGGCGACGACCGAGGCGAGCGTCTGCCCCGGCTTAAGCTTCTGCGAGGTGACGATGATGCTCCAGCCGTGATCCTTGGGGCCCCACTCGACCTCGCCTTTCACGTCCTCGGCGGGCGATTCGGGGTCGAGCTCGTAGAGATCGGCCGGACGCTGCATGGTCAGGCCGAGCTCGGCACGCGTGAAGGTCCTCCAGTCCGCCTCCTGCGCATCCGCGATGTTAACCAGTGCGGCGAAGGCCGGCGCGACCAGGCTCGCGGCGATCAGGCGGAGCGCGCGCTTCCACATGGCCATCCTCACGATCCGCTCACATCCGGCGCGCGAAATTCTAAGGCGCATTCACCGCGATGTGACTGGCCCGCAGTTTATAGGGTTCTTATGGTCCGGACCATGCTTGGCCGATCGCTGCAGCCACGTCTTGCCGCTGGGCTTCTCGCGCTCGCGGTCGGCATTGCCGGACCCGCCGCGGCGCAAGAGCAGGCGCCCGTCGTGGTCGAGCTCTACACCTCGCAGGGCTGCAACTCCTGTCCGCCGGCCGATGCGCTGCTGGGCGAGCTCACGCGCCAGGCCGGCATCGTCGCGCTCGGCTTCCATGTCGACTACTGGAACTATCTCGGCTGGCACGACCCCTTCTCGAACAAGAAATTCACCTACCGGCAGAAGGAGTACGCGATGTCCTTCCGCCAGACCGGCGTCTATACGCCGCAGATGGTGATCCAGGGGCGGCGCGGCGAAGTCGGCTCGGACCGGAGAACGGTCATGCGCGCCATCGCCGATGCGCGCAAGACCAAGCCCATCGCCACCGTGCTGCTCGAGAAGCTCGGCGGAACGCGCCTGCGCGCCGTCGTCACCGGCGCCGCCGAGGCCAAGGGTGCCGACATCTGGTTCGCGCTGTTCGATCGCCGCCACTCGACCAAGGTCCCGCGCGGCGAAAACGAGGGCAAGACGCTCACCAACTTCAACGTCGTGCGCGAGTGGAGGAAGGTGGGCGCGTTCGAGGGCGAGAAGCTCGAGTTGAGCCTCTCCACCCAGAACGACAAGGGCGAGAAGCGCGGCGGCGCCGCCGTCCTGGTGCAGCAGGGCAAGGGCGGCCCGATCCTCGGCGCCGCACTCGTCCACGTCGACTGAGTCGCGCTTCCCGACCGTCGCAGCATCTTGAACGCGCGCCCCGGCAGGGGCACATGAGGCCCCGCGCGCCGGCGCCACTTCTGTCTCTTGCAATCCGGCGGCGAAAACCGGATGCTGTGGGCATGGACCGTTTGGTCCCTAGCATTGGTGTTCCGGGTCGGGGCGACATTCAGGGCCGCGTAGTCGCGGTCCTCGGGCCCACCAACACCGGCAAAACCCATTTCGCGATGGAGCGCATGCTCGCGCACGAGTCGGGCATGATCGGCTTTCCGTTGCGCCTGCTCGCGCGCGAGAACTACGACCGCGCGGTCCGCGTCAAAGGTGCGGATGCGGTGGCGCTGGTCACCGGCGAAGAGAAGATCGTCCCGCCACGCGCGCGCTATTTCCTCTGCACGGTCGAGGCGATGCCGCTCGACCGCGTCCGCGAACGCGGCGTCGATTTCCTCGCCGTCGACGAGGTGCAGCTCGGCGCCGATCCCGAGCGCGGCTATGTATTCACCGACCGCTTCCTCCATGCACGCGGCCGGCTCGAGACCATCATCATCGGCGCCGAGACCGTGCGCCCGCTGCTGCGGCGCATCCTGCCCGAGGTCGAGATCGTCAGCCGCCCGCGCTTCTCGCGCTTGACCTATGCCGGGCCCAAGAAGATCACGCGCCTGCCGCCGCGCAGCGCCGTCATCGGATTCTCCGCCGCCGAGGTCTACGCGCTCGCCGAGCTGATGCGCCGGCGCCGCGGCGGCACGGCCGTGGTGCTGGGCGCGCTCTCGCCCCGTACGCGCAACGCCCAGGTCGGGCTCTACCAGGCGGGCGACGTCGACTACCTCGTCGCCACCGACGCGATCGGCATGGGCCTCAACATGGACATCGACCACGTCGCGTTCGCGCGCCTTGTGAAGTTCGATGGGCGCATGACGCGGCGGCTCGCCCCGGCGGAGATCGGCCAGATTGCCGGCCGCGCCGGGCGCCACATGAACGACGGCACGTTCGGCACCACCGCCGGCGAGCAGATGGCGGCCGAGACGATCGAAGCCGTCGAAGGACACGATTTCGACTCGCTGCGCTTCCTCTATTGGCGCAACCCCGAGCTCGATTTCTCGAGCCTCGACGATCTCATCGCGAGCCTCTCGATCCCGCCGGCCGACCCGGCCTTCGTGGCCGCGCGCGAGGCCGAAGACGCGGCGACCCTGGCCGCGCTCTCGAGCGTGCACGAGATCCGCCGCCGTGCCGAATCGCGCGCGGCGCTGGCTCTGCTCTGGGACGTCTGCCAGATCCCGGATTTCAGGAAGGTGATGGCCGAGGCGCATGCGCGCTTCGTCGGCCGCCTCTATCACGACTTGACCGGGCCGGCGGGGCGCGTGCGCTCGGACTGGCTCGCGCGCCAGGTCGAGCGCATCGACAAGACCGAGGGCGACATCGGCACGCTGGTCGGCCGCATCGCCGAGATCCGCACCTGGACCTACATCTCCTACCGTCCCGAATGGGTGGAAGAGGCGCTGCACTGGCAGGAGCGCACGCGCCACGTCGAGGACAAGCTCTCGGACGCGCTGCACGAGCGCCTGACCGAGCGCTTCGTCGACAAGCGCACCGCGGTGCTGCTGCGCCGGCTTCACGCCAGGGACGAGTTGCTCGGCGGCGTGCGCGACGACGGCGAGGTCATCGTCGAGGGCTTGCCGGTCGGACGCATCGAGGGCTTTCGCTTCGTCGCCATGGCCGATGTACTCGGCGAAGACGCGCGCGCGGTGCGCGCCGCGGCCGAGCGCGCGCTGCGCCACGCCTTCGCCGAGCGCGTCGCACGTTTCGAGGGCGCTTCCGACGAAGAGCTCGCGCTCGGCGACGACGGCCGCATCGCCTGGGCCGGCGTGCCGGTGGGGATACTGGCCAGGGGTGCCCATCCGCTGACGCCCGGTGTCAAGCCGATCACCGAGGTCGGCATGGATGCCGATCTGCGCGAGCGCATCCGCGTGCGGCTCGGCGCCTGGCTGCAGCGCCTCGTCGCGCGGCGCTACGGGCCGCTGGCCGGGCAAGCGCCGGCCGGCCTGCGCGGCGCGGCGCGCGGCGTGCTCTATCAGCTGGCCGAGGCGCTCGGCGCGGTCCCCACCGCGCAATTGCACAATCTCACGGCGGCGCTCGCGCCGGAGGACCGGAAAGCGCTGGCCAAGCTCGGCGTCCGCTTCGGCACCGAAACGGTCTACATGCCGCGGCTCCAGAACGGGCCGGTGATGAAGCTCGGCGCGCTGCTCTGGGCCGTGTTCAACGGCCGCGTGCCGGAAACCCTGCCCGAGCTGCCGAACGGGCCACGCGCCTGGATCCGCGCGGCGGCGGAGTGGCCCGACGCGTTCTATCGCGCGCTCGGCTATTGCCGCACGGGTGCTACGGCCTTGCGCGCCGACCGCATGGAGGCGCTCGCGGTGGCGGCGCGGCGGCTCGCGCGTCAGGGCGGCTTCGCGGCGACGCCGGCGCTGGCGGGTGCCGCCGGCTGCTCGCTGAAGGCACTCCCCGATGCGCTGAGAGCGCTCGGCTATCGCTTCGAGAAGGGCAGGGACGGCGGCCTCTTCCGCGCACAGGCCGAAAACCGCCGCGCGCGCCGGCGCGGCGGCGCCGATCCCGCCGCCAATCCCTGCTCGCCTTTCGCGCGCTTGAAGGCGCTCACTGCCCGCTCGTGACCCGGCACGCATCCGCGCCTCCCGAGCAAGCTGCTGAGACGACGCTCCGCCTCGACAAGTGGCTTTGGCATGCGCGCTTCTTCAAGAGCCGCTCGCAGGCGGCGGCGTTCTGCACCGAGGGGCGCCTGCGCCTCAACCGCCGCCACATCGATCGGGCCAGCGCCGCCGTGCGCGTCGGCGACGTGCTCACCTTCCCGCTCGGCAACGCGATCCGCGTGATCCGCGTGCTCGCCCTCGGCAAGCGCCGCGGACCGCCGGCCGAGGCGCGCACGCTCTACGCAGATTTATCAGGGGCGGACGAACGGCGGGCGCCGGTCGCTTTGGACTTGCCATCGGAGCCGGGATTGCGCAGGTAGGCCGGCCCGCCTGCTGCATCCGGCCATGGACTGGATCGCCAATCCCGACATCTGGCTGAGCCTCGTCACGCTGACCGCGCTCGAGATCGTGCTCGGCATCGACAATCTCGTCTTCATCGCGATCCTCGCGGGCAAGCTGCCGGCGCACCGGCAGGCGCTGGCGCGGCAGCTGGGCCTCGCCGTCGCGCTGCTGACGCGCCTCGCGCTGCTGTTCACGCTCACCTGGCTCTCCAAGCTCACGGCCACGCTGTTCCACGCCTTGGGCGAGCCGGTTTCCTGGCGCGACATCGTGCTGATCGGCGGCGGCCTCTTCCTGATCGCGAAGGCCACCTACGAGATCCACCACAAGGTCGAAGCGGCCGGCTACGAGACGCCGCCGCTGCC
>SBBV01000028.1 GCA_005240015.1 Candidatus Odyssella thessalonicensis
ATCTTCTAACGTTGGGTTAATGATAGGTTGCTGAATTGCCACGCCGGCAACCACGGGAAAGGCCGCGCGCCCCAAACGGAAAGGGGAGCCGTTTTGGCGGCTCCCCTTTTCGTCCGTTTCGCCGCCGGCGCGGTCGCAGCGCGCCGGCGGACGAGGCGGTTCGACTTACTTCGGCTTCGCGGCGTCGAGTTTGGTCTTGACGCCTTCGAACATGCCCTTCAGCGACGTGCCCATGGCCTCGAGGGCCACGATGCACGCGACGGCGACGAGCGCCGCGATGAGGCCGTATTCGATCGCGGTGGCGCCGCTCTCGTCCTTCAGAAACTTGCGGATCATGATCTACTCCTCCGTTGGTCCGGCCTGCTCTCGGGCCGTGCCCCACTTTCGCACCGGTCCGTAAAGTATCTCTTAGCGCGGCTGGTTAAGGCGGGCGTCTTTTTCGGTTTCGCGGCGTCGAGTTCCGTCGTGACACCGCGGATCGCGAGGGTTAATCGCGCGGCGCCGGGCGCGCCACAATTTCGCTAACGGTACCCCAAGAATCGCTTCGCCCCCGCGGGCGGGGGCGGAAGCGGAACAGGGGCGGAAGCAGCCGGCGCTTTCGGCGCGTCCTTGCGAGCCGGGAGGGACGAGCTCGCGGATCGCCGCGCGATGCTTGCTTCCGCCGCCCGTCCTTACTTCGGCTTCGCGGCGTCGAGCTTGGTCTTGACGCCCGTGAACATCCCCGAGAGCGCAGTGCCCATCGCCTCGAGGGCGACGATGCACGCGACCGCGACGAGCGCGGCGATGAGGCCATACTCGATCGCGGTGGCGCCGCTCTGGTCTTTGAGGAAGTTGCGGATCATCGGCATGTCGCTTCTGTCCATTCCTCGATGACACCAGGCCGGCACGTGTTTTTCCGTGCCGAGCTTCTGGCTCTACGCTTATTTCGGCTTCGCGGCGTCGAGCTTGGTCTTGACGCCTTCGAACATGCCCTTCAGCGACGTGCCCATGGCCTCGAGGGCCACGATGCATGCGACCGCGACGAGCGCCGCGATGAGGCCGTATTCGATCGCGGTGGCGCCGCTCTCGTCCTTCAGGAAGTTGCGGATCATTGACGATCTCCTCGTGAATTGCGTTTCGAGATCGTGCAACCTTGCTGGGCAATCGCTAAGAACACGTAAAAATCCGGGCCCGCTGCCGCGTGATATGCGAGTCGGCCGATGACACGATGTCGCGCCGAGGCCGCGTCGCCGCCACGATTTCGCCACCGGCAGCGCGACAGAGCGCCGCGGAACTCGCTGGTAAACCATGAAATGACCGCTCGGTAACGAAATCGATTTACGCCTCGTTAAGGCCTCTCGGCGCAAAAGGGCGCAATCGCCCGCAACCGGGCGTCGAGGTTAACAATGCTTGACTTGAGCTCGGGGATCGGCGCCAAGCCAGTACGTAGAGCGCGCTCCTTCTTCCGCGGCCGCCGCGGCAGCCTGCTCACCTGGGCCGCCTTCCTCATGGTGCCGCTGATGGGCTTCGTCGGCATCGGCGTCGACACGGCGCGCGGCTACATGGTGCGCGCGCGCCTCTCGCAATCGCTCGACGCGGCGGCACTGGCGGCGGGCCGGCAGAACTCCGACACCGCGAAAGCCGAGGAAGCGGCCAAGATGGTGTTCAAGGCGAACTTCCCGCCCGGCTACATGGACGCCACGCTGACCGGCCCCACGATCACGTTCAACGCGGGCCAGGACACGGTGACGGCTGCGGCATCGGTGGTGCTGCCGACCTATTTCCTGCATCTGCTCGGCGTCAACGAGTTCACCGTCAGCGCGAGCTCGGAGGTGATGCGCAAGACCGTGTTCATGGACGTCGTCATCTCGATCGACGTCTCGGGCTCGATGGGCGATTACATCGGTGGCGTGAAGAAGATCGACGCCGCGAAGGCGGCCTCGCGTACGCTCGTCGACACGTTGTTCGGCGCCGCCGACGAGAAGGACCTGCTCAAGATGGCCCTGGTCACGTGGAACTCGAATGTGCGGATTCTCAACATCGGTCAGACCTACAACCGCGCGCAGACCACGTCGAAGCTCGCCGTTCCGCCTTATATCGATCCCTACAACAACGCGATCCGCACCACGGTCTGGTTCGCGAAGAACTCGCCCGTGCCGCTGCGCACAAGGCCCGCAAACGGCTGGGGCGGCTGCGTGCACGCGCGCTTCATCAATCCGCTCGACGGCAACGATGCCGATATCACGCTCGGCACCGGGATCGTCGGCCTGAAGCAATGGATGTCATGGAAGCCGGCCTTCAACAGCGCGACGTCCGGCACCCCCATGCAGTGCCCAGCCCAGGGAGTCCAGCGCCTCACCAACACCCGCGGCCAGATGATCTCCGCCATCGAGCAGGTGAAGAACCCTGGCGGGAACACCAATCTGGTGATGGGCCTGATGTGGGGCTGGCGCCTGCTGGGCACGGAAGGCAGCCCCTTCGCCGGCGACGGCACGCCGGAACCCAAGGCGGGCGAAGGGCAGCTCATCCGCGCTATCGTGCTGATGACCGACGGCGCCAACACCCGAGATCAGGAAGACGCCTACGAGGGCTATCTCTCGGCCACGCAGCTCAACGACCGCACGAAGGCGGCGGCGCTCAAGGTCAAGGAGTCCGGCGTCGTCATCTACGCCATTCAGTTCGGCTACAAGAGCGGGCCGCAGGAAGAGCTGATGAAGCAGGTCGCGAGCGGGCCGACGGCGCCCTATTACCAGTATGCGCCGGATGCCGACGCGCTCAAGGACGCGTTCCAGGAGATCGGCAATCACCTTTCCAAGCTGCGCATATCGAAATAGCCATCGGTGATCGGCCGGGTGTCGCGCCGCCTCCGCCGCCGCGGGGGCGGCGCAAGCGTTTTCGGGCTCGTCGCGCCGGCCTCGACCGCGTGCACTAGTCGCCCGGCGGATGCCGCCGCGGCAAGACCGGCCTTATCCTCTCTTTAAGGGCCCGCGCTTCTAATCTCGCGGGCCGCAGTCGTTCAGGCCAAGGTCGATATGATGAAGAATTTGCTCAAGGCCAACCGTCGCCGCGTGCCGGTGAAATACGCCGTGATCGCGGCGCTCGTAGCCGTGGTCGGTGTGCTGGCGATCGAGGCGGCAGGCACGGCGTTGACCAGCTCTTATTCGGGGCTCGGCGGCAAGCTCGAGCCGGCCGGCACCAATGCCGTTGCGCCGGCC
>SBBV01000259.1 GCA_005240015.1 Candidatus Odyssella thessalonicensis
AGGCCCGGCAGCCAGAGCAGGCCGAGCAGCGTCTCCTTCACGATCTTGCCGATGTTCTCGCCCTCGCGCTCGGCTTCGTTCAGGCGCAGCGGGCCGAGCGGAAGTGTCGCCTGCGGCCCCAGCGCGCCCTTGTCGAGCCGCACCAGCTCGAGGCTGCCGCCGCCGAGATCGCCCATGACGCCGTCGGCCTCGGGCAGCGCCAAGACGAGCCCCAACGCCGAGAGCCGGGCCTCGGTCTCGCCCGAGATGATCTCGATCTTGAGCCCGGCCACCCTCTCGCGCACGCGCGCGATGAAGGCGGGCCCGTCGACGGCGTCGCGGATCGCGGCGGTGCCGACCACGCGCATGCGCTCGACGCCGAGCGCCTCTGCGGCGGCGGCGAAGCGCGGCAGGTTGGCGAGTGCCAGCTCCATGCCCTCGGGATCGAGCCGCCCGGTCGAATGGAGGCGGCGGCCCATGCCGCACAAGACCTTCTCGTTGAAGATCGGCAGCGGCGCGCGCGTGGCGCCGGCGAAGACGACGAGACGGATCGAGTTGGAGCCGATGTCGATCACGCCGACGCGGCGGCGCTCGGCGGGCGTATCGGGCGCGGGGGTCGGAATGGTTTGGGCCGGTAGCGCCATGCGCTGCGGTCAGACCGTTATCAAAGCCGGGCTCTTCAACCCCTTTACCTCAAATTGTCGCCCCCGCGAAAGCGGGGGCCCACACTTCCGCCGGTACATCGCTGCGCAGCCGCGTGCAGCGGCGACATGGGTCCCCGCTTTCGCGGGGGACGACAAGATCGATCGATGTCGCACCCGCAAAGGGTTAACGCGCCGCCTCAATCGTCGGTCCATTGCAGCTTGGGCTGCGGCTTCGACTTCTTGAGCGCGCTGCCGCGGCCGGACAGCGAGGGATTGGTCATGAAATAATGGTGGCAGGCGAAGCCCTTCGCTTCGGGGCTCACGCGTTTGTAGGCGCCGTCCGGAGCCAGGATCCAGCTCTGCGCCTCGTCCTTCAACTGCGCCACCATGATCTGGTCGAGCACCTGCTGGTGGACGGTCGGGTTCTCGATCGGGACCAGCGCCTCGACGCGGCGGTCGAGATTGCGCGGCATCCAGTCGGCCGAGGAAATGAACACCTTGGCGTCGCGGCTGGGCAGCTTCTTGCCGTTGCCGAAGGCGACGATGCGCCCGTGCTCCAAGAAGCGCCCGATGATCGACCTGACGCGGATGTTGTCGGAGAGCCCCGGCAGCTGCGGCCGGAGGCAGCAGATGCCGCGCACGATCAGGTCGATCTGCACGCCGGCCGCCGACGCGCGGTAGAGCGCATCGATCACCTCGGTGTCGACCAGCGAGTTGAGCTTGGCCCAGATCTGCGCCGGCTTCCCGGCCTTGGCGTGCGTGATCTCGTCGGCGATGAGCTGGAGCAGCGTCTCGCGCAGATCGAGCGGCGCCGCCGAGAGCTTCTGCATCGGCTCCGGCCGCGCATAGCCGGTCATGTAGTTGAAGAGGTGCGCGGCGTCGCGGCACAGCACCGGGTCGGTCGTGAAGAACGAGAGATCGGTGTAGATGCGCGCGGTGATCGGGTGATAGTTGCCGGTGCCGAAATGCGCGTAGGAGCGCAGCTCGCCGGCCTCGCGGCGTACGACGAGCGAAACCTTGGCGTGGGTCTTCAAGTTGATGAAGCCGAAAACGACCTGTGCGCCCGCGCGCTCCAGATCGCGCGCCCAGCGGATGTTCGCCTCCTCGTCGAAGCGCGCCTTGAGCTCCACCATCGCGGTGACGGATTTGCCCGACTCGGCGGCGTCGATGAGCGCGCGCACGATCGGCGAATCCTGGCTGGTGCGGTAGAGCGTCTGCTTGATCGCGACCACGGCCGGATCCGCCGCGGCCTGGCGCAGGAACTGCACCACCACGTCGAAGCTCTCGAACGGGTGGTGGACGATGAAATCCTTCTGCCGGATGGCGGCGAAGCAGTCGCCGCCGAACTCGCGCACGCGCTCCGGGAAGCGCGGATTGTAGGGCGGGAAGAGCAGCTCCGGCCGCTCATTGGTGATGAGGCGCGAGACGTCGGAGAGGCCGAGCATCCCCTCGACCTCGATCACGTCGGTGGGCAGCACCTCGAGCTCGCCGACGACGAATTCGCGCAACGGCGCCGGCATGCGCGCCTCGACCGTGAGCCGGATCACGTTGCCGCGGCGGCGCCGCTTCAGCGCCGATTCGAACAGGCGGACCAGGTCCTCCGCCTCCTCATCGATTTCCATTTCGCTGTCGCGGATGACGCGGAAGCAGCCATGCGCCACCACCTTGCACTCGGGGAACAGGTGGTTGATGCAGAGCAGTACCAGCGCCTCGAGCGAGACGTAGCGGATCTCGGTGCCCTGGAGACGGATGAAGCGCGAGAGCTGGTTGGGCAGGCGCACCAGCGCCCGCAGCTGATCGCCGCCGCCGATCGGCGCCAGCTCGAGCGCGATCGTGAGCCCGAAATTGGGGATGAACGGGAACGGATGCGCGGGATCGATCGCGAGCGGCGTCAGCACCGGGAACACGCTGTCGAGGAAGTATTTCTCGAGCCAAGCGCGGTCTTCCTCGGGCAGCTCCTTGGGATCGACGACGAGGATGCCGGATTTCCGGAGCTTCTTCTTCAAGTCGCGCCAGATGAGCGTCTGTTGCTTCAAGAGCGTGCCGGCGCGCTCGTGAATCGCGGCGAGCTGCTGCTCGGGCGTCATGCCCTCGGGGCTCTGCGCCTCGACCTTGGCGGCGACCTGGCCTTTCAAGCCGGCGACGCGCACCATGTAGAATTCGTCGAGGTTGGAAGCGGAGATCGAGAGGAAGCGCACGCGCTCCAACAGCGGGTGATTGGCGTTGGTCGCCTCCTCGAGCACGCGCTCGTTGAACGCCAGCCAGGAAAGCTCGCGGTTGATGAGGCGCGCCGGCGAGGCCGGATCGATCGCGCGCGCGACGGGCGGAGCGATGGCCTCGTTCACGGGGATTGCACTCCTTCCTTGGGGGCGGCTCGCGGCCGAACAAGCTTCGGCCCGCATTGACGCGCGCCATTATAACGGATTTCGTGCCGGTTCGAGGTCACCGCAAGGTCAAATCGGCCGGGTGGACTGTCAAAAATCCGTAACATCCGCGATGACGCCCCGCCGCATCCTGTTGCTGCGCCACGCAAAATCGGCTTGGGACGAGCCCGGCCTCGATGACTACGACCGTCCGCTGGCGGCCCGCGGCCGGCGCGCCGCGGCGGTCATGGGCGTCTATCTGCGCGACGAGGATCTCTTGCCCGATTTCGTGCTGTGCTCGGGCGCGCGGCGCGCGGTCGAGACCTGGGAAATCGCATCGCACGAACTCGGCACCGCCCCCGCCGTCGAAAACGATCCGGCGCTTTACATGGCGACGGCGGATCGCCTCCTGAAACGGCTGCGCAAGCTGCCGGCGGCGGTGAAGACGGTCCTCGTGGTGGGCCACGAAGGCGGCGTCGACGTGTTTGCGCGCCGGCTCATCGCCGAGGGACCGGCGCCGCTGCGCCGGCGCCTCGCCGAGAAGCTTCCGACGGCCGCGCTGGTCGTGATCGCGCTGGCGCTCGACGACTGGGCGGCGCTTCAGGAGAAGTCCGGCACGCTCACGCGCTACGCGGCGCCGAAGGACCTTGTCTAGCCGCGCAGCGGCGCGGCCTTGCTCAGCGCGCGCCGGCGGCCGCCATGCGGTTGGCATCGGACATGAAGCCGATGCCGATCATGATCCACACCACGGCCCAGAGGATGAGGGCGATGAAGCCAATGATCGCGGCCACGATCGCGAGCCCCCAGGCCTGGGTCAGCAGCATGACGATGTAGATCAGGATGTTGAAGAGGCCGACCGCCGTCGCGATGATGAGGACGATGCCGGCACCCTTCCAGGCGCCGCCGCCGATCTGCGAATATTCGTTGAGACGAACACCGAGCAGCAGGAAGCAGACCTGCAGCGCCAGCACGACGAGCAGGATGACCACGGCCCACGGCCCGAGCGCGCGCAACGCCATCATCGGGTCGGGCGTGCCGCCGGC
>SBBV01000332.1 GCA_005240015.1 Candidatus Odyssella thessalonicensis
GAGGCCGCAGCGCAGATCCGCGCCGGCAGCCTCACCGCCGAGCGCTATGCCGAGGCGCTCATCGCGCGCACGGCCGCGTGCCAGCCGGTGACCAACGCCTACATCGCGTTCAACGCCGACGCGCTGCGCGCCCAGGCGCGCGCCGCCGACCAGGCGCGGTCGCGCAACCGCCGGCTCGGCCCGCTGCACGGCGTGCCGCTGGCGCTCAAGGACAACATCAACACGGCCGGTGTCCCCACTTCGGGCGGCACGCGCGCGCTCGCGCGCAACGTGCCGCGCGCCGATGCGCCGTGCTGGGCGCGCTTGAAGCGCGCCGGCGCGCTGATGACGGGCAAGACCGGCATGCACGAGCTTGCGTTCGGCATCACCAACAACAACGGCGTCTTCGGGCCGGTCAAGAATCCCTACGATCCGCGCATGATCCCGGGCGGCTCCTCGGGCGGCACCGGCGCCGCGGTGGGCGCGCGCATGGCGCCGGCCGGGCTGGGCTCGGACACGGGCGGCTCGGTGCGCATTCCGGCGGCGCTCTGCGGCCATCACGGCCTCAGGCCCACGATCGGGCGCTGGCCGGCCGCCGGCGTCGTGCCGATCTCGTGGACGCGCGACACGCCGGGGCCGATGGCGCGCACGATCGACGATCTCGCGCTGATCGACGCGCTGGTCGTCAACGGCGTCGACGCACGCGTCGGCGCGGCGGATCTGAAGCTCGTGCGCTTGGGCGTGCCGCGTGCCTATTTCTGGGAGAACCTCGATCCCGAGACCGCGCGGGTCTGCGGCGAGGCCTTGGGCAAGCTGCGCGCCGCGGGCGCCACCTTGGTCGAGGTCGGGATTCCGGACATCGCCAAGCTCAACGAGGCGGTGAGCTTCCCGGTGGCGCTCTGGGAGGTGATGCGCGCGCTGCCGCGCTACTTGGCGGCCAACGCCCGCGGCCTCACCTTGCAGCAGGTGGTGGCGCAGGTCGGCAGCCCGGACGTCAAGGGCGTGCTCGAAAGCCAGATGGGCGAGAAGGCCGTGCCGACCAAGGCTTACGAGGCCGCAGTCGGGCCCAATCGCGGGCGGCTGGCCGCAGCCTACCGCGAGTACTTCCGCGCCAACCAGCTCGACGCGATGGTGTTCCCGACCACGCCCCTGCCGGCGCGGCCGATCGGCCAGGACCAGACCGTCGAGTTGAACGGCAAGCAGGTCCCGACCTTCCCGACCTTCATCCGCAACACCGATCCCGGCAGCAATGCCGGCGTTCCGGGGCTATCGGTTGCGGTGGGGTTGAGCCGCGGCGGCCTGCCGATCGGCCTCGAGTTCGACGGGCCGTGGGGCTCCGATCGGAAGCTGCTCGCGATCGGTGCCGCGTTGGAGCGTCTCTCGGGCAAGATGCCGCCGCCGCACGCGTGCTGAACCGCGGCAGCGGCTTCGCACGTACCCACTTCCATCCTTCGAGGCGCGACGCACGCGAAGGCGCGTTCGTCGCGCACCTCGGGATGAGGTTTATTTGGCAATCGAAAACAGAATCTGCATCCTGAGGTGCTCAGCGAACGCAACTTGCGTTCGCTGGGCCTCGAAGGATCAGCGCTCGACGCACATCGCGATGCCCATGCCGCCGCCGATGCAGAGCGTGGCGAGGCCCTTCTTGGCGTTGCGCTTCTGCATCTCGTGCAGCAGGGTGACGAGGATGCGCGCGCCCGAGGCGCCGATCGGATGGCCGAGCGCGATCGCGCCGCCGTTGACGTTGACGCGTGCCGGGTCCCAGCCGAGGTCCTTGTTGACCGCGCAGGCCTGAGCCGCGAATGCCTCGTTGGCCTCGACGAGATCGAGATCGGACGCCGACCAGCCCGCCTTCTTCAACGCCGCGCGCGAGGCCGGGATCGGGCCCGAGCCCATCACCTTGGGATCGACGCCGGCCGTCGCCCAGGCGACGATGCGCGCGAGCGGCGTCACACCGCGCTTGGCCGCCTCCTTGTCGGTCATCAGCACGAGCGCCGCGGCGCCGTCGTTGATGCCCGATGCGCTGCCGGCGGTCACCGTGCCGTCCTTGCTGAACGCGGGGCGAAGTTTCGAAAGCGCGTCGAGCGTCGTGCCGTGGCGCGGGTGCTCGTCGTTCTCGACGCTCTGCGGGCCTTTCCGCGTCTCGACCACGACCGGCACGATCTCGTCCTTGAACCGGCCGGCCTTCATCGCGGCTTCGGCCTTCTGCTGCGAGCCCAACGCGAACTGGTCCTGCTGCTCGCGCGTGATCTGCCATTCGCGCGCCACGTTCTCGGCGGTCACACCCATGTGGTAGCCGTTGAAGACGTCCCAGAGCCCGTCCTTGATCATCGTGTCGACGAGCTCGGCGCTGCCCATCTTGGTGCCGGCGCGCAGATGCGTGCAGTGCGGCGATTGGCTCATGCTCTCCTGGCCGCCCGCCATGACGATCTCGCTGTCGCCGGCCTTGATCGCCTGGAAGCCGAGCGCCACCGCGCGCAGGCCCGAGCCGCAGACCTGGTTCACGAGGAACGCGGTCTTCTCCTTGGGGATGCCGGCCGCCATCGCGGCCTGCCGCGCGGGGTTCATGCCCGTGCCGGCCGTGAGCACCTGGCCGAACACGACTTCCGAGACGTCGGCCGGCGCCACCTTGGCGCGCTTCATCGCCTCGACGATGGCCGCTTGGCCGAGCTTGTGCGCGGGGAGCGTGGCAAAGGCGCCGTTGAAGGTGCCGATCGGCGTGCGCGCGGCGCCGGCGATGACGATCTCGGTCATGTGTTGTCACTCCTCGCGGGGTTTTTCGCGGCGCACCAGCTGTCGGCGACGCGCCGCACAATGGAGCTCTTGAGTATAGACCGCCGGCGCCGAGTGTCACGCTCGCGCGTCAGCGGCGAAATCGCCCGCGCGGGCGGGCTATCCACTCCGCGAGCGGGGTCCAGAGCTCGGTGCGCGCGCGGCTGCCGGCCATCATGCCGATGTGGCCGGCCGAAGCGCGCACGGTCGTGCAGTTCGGCAGCGCCGCCGCGAGCGGCAGCGCCGAGACCGGCGGCACGATGCGGTCGTCGTTGGGGATCACCGCCAGGCTCGGCAAAGAGAGGCGCTCCGGGCGAATCACCTCGCCGGCGACCTGCCAGACGCCGCGCCCGGGCCGGTTCTCGCCATACCAGCCGATCAAGCACTCCTCGGCCACGCGCCAGGGCAGCGGCACGCCGTCGTTGAGCCAATCCTCGAGCGCCACGAACACCAGCGCGTCCTCGGACTTGGGATCGAGCGCGGCGAAGCGCCGGAACTTCTTGTAGGCGAGCAGCGGATCGAGCCCGGCGAAGAGTCCCTGGAGCACGTCGAGCGGCATCGCGCCGAGCGCGCGGAAGCCCGGCATCAGCACGTCGGCGAAGGCGGCGAGTGCCCTCGCGCTTTCGGGCCGCTCGGCGTGGAAATCCCACGGCGTCGCCAGGAGCGCCAGACCGGCGATATCGCCGGCGCGGCGCGCGGCGAGCGCCAAGGCGAGGTTGCCGCCCATGCAATAGC